>NZ_JBHWJQ010000028.1:0-113362 GCF_042731435.1 Streptomyces sp. NPDC059861
GCAGTGGCTGCACACCTACAATCACCACCGCGGACACACCGCGCTGAAGGGCCAACCACCCGCCAGCCGCGTCCCCAACCTCACAGGGCAATACACCTAGACCGGCCCCGCAACCGCCCCCACCGGCTTCGCCAGGGAGACGCCCGAGCCGTCGCGGCGCGGGTCCATCTCGGGCAGCTCGGTGGGCGAGCCGTTCTTCTGCGCGGCGAGGGCCGGCGTGGCGCCCGCCCAGGCGAAGGACAGGCAGTCCTCGCCCTTCAGGAACCGCTGGCAGCGCACGCCACCGGTCGCCCGGCCCTTGCGCGGGTACTGGTCGAACGGGGTCACCTTGGCCGTCGTCTGCACGGAGTCGTCCAGCGTGCCGCGCGAGCCCGCGACCGTGAAGACGGCCGCGTCCACCGCCGGGTCCACGGCCGTGAAGGAGATGACCTTGGCGCCCTCGGTGAGCTTGATGCCCGTCATGCCGCCCGCCGGACGGCCCTGCGGGCGCACCTGCGAGGCCTGGTAGCGCAGGAGCTGCGCGTCGTCCGTGACGAAGACCAGGTCCTCCTCGCCCGTGCGCAGCTCCACCGCGCCGACGATCCGGTCGCCCTCCTTGAGGGTGATGACCTCCAGCTCCTCCTTGTTGGCCGGGTAGTCGGGCACCACGCGCTTGACGACGCCCTGCTCCGTGCCCAGCGCGAGCCCGGGGGAGGACTCGTCGAGCGTGGCCAGGCAGACGACCGTCTCGTCGCCCTCCAGGGAGACGAACTCGGCGAGCGGCGCGCCGCCGGAGACGTTCGGCGCCGTCGTCGTCTCCGGGAGTTGCGGGAGGTCGACGACGTTGATCCGCAGCAGTCGGCCCGCCGAGGTCACCGCGCCCACCTCGCCGCGGGCCGTGGCCGGCACCGCCGAGACGATCACGTCGTGCTTGGCGCGCTTGGCGGCGGCGTCCTCGGGGAACGGCTCGGCGTTCGCCGTACGGGCCAGCAGCCCCGTCGAGGACAGCAGGATCCGGCACGGGTCGTCGGCCACCTGGAGCGGAACGGCTGCCACCGTGGTGGCGTTCGAGTCCAGCAGGACCGTACGCCGATCGGTGCCGAACTTCTTGGACACCGCGGCCAGTTCGGTGGAGACCAGCTTGCGCAGCTCGGCGTCCGACTCCAGGATCCGGGTCAGCTCCTGGATCTCCGCGGTGAGCCGGTCCTTCTCGGCGTCCAGCTCGATGCGGTCGTACTTGGTCAGGCGGCGCAGCGGCGTGTCCAGGATGTACTGCGTCTGGATGTCGCTCAGCCCGAAGCGCTCGATCAGGCGCTCCTTGGCCTGGGCGGAGTTGTCGCTGGAGCGGATCAGGCGGATCACCTCGTCGATGTCCACCAGCGCCGTGAGCAGGCCCTCGACCAGGTGCAGCCGGTCGCGCCTCTTGCCGCGGCGGAACTCCGAGCGGCGGCGCACGACCTCGAAGCGGTGGTCGAGGTAGACCTCCAGGAGCTCCTTCAGGCCCAGCGTGAGGGGCTGGCCGTCGACCAGCGCGACGTTGTTGATGCCGAAGGACTCCTCCATCGGCGTGAGCTTGTAGAGCTGCTCCAGGACCGCCTCCGGCACGAAGCCGTTCTTGATCTCGATGACCAGGCGCAGCCCGTGCTCACGGTCGGTGAGGTCCTTGACGTCGGCGATGCCCTGGAGCTTCTTCGAGCCGACCAGGTCCTTGATCTTCGCGATCACCTTCTCCGGGCCGACCGCGAAGGGCAGCTCGGTGACGATCAGGCCCTTGCGGCGTGCCGACACGTCCTCCACGGAGACCGTGGCGCGGATCTTGAACGTGCCGCGGCCGGTCTCGTAGGCGTCGCGGATCCCGGTGAGGCCGACGATCCGGCCGCCGGTGGGCAGGTCGGGGCCCGGGACGTGCCGCATCAGGGCGTCGAGGTCGGCGTTCGGATGCTTGATCAGGTGGCGGGCGGCCGCGATGACCTCGCGCAGGTTGTGCGGCGGCATGTTCGTGGCCATGCCGACCGCGATTCCGGACGCGCCGTTGACCAGCAGGTTCGGGAAGGCGGCGGGCAGGGCCACCGGCTCCTGCTCCTGGCCGTCGTAGTTCGGCGCGAAGTCGACCGTGTCCTCTTCGATCGACTCCGTCATCAGGCTCGTGGCCTCGGCCATCCGGCACTCGGTGTACCGCATGGCGGCGGGCGGGTCGTCGTTGCCCAGCGAGCCGAAGTTGCCGTGGCCGTCGACCAGGGGCACCCGCATGGAGAACGGCTGGGCCATGCGCACCAGGGCGTCGTAGATCGACGCGTCGCCGTGCGGGTGCAGCTTACCCATGACCTCGCCGACCACGCGGGCGCACTTCACGTACCCGCGGTCGGGGCGCACGCCCATCTCGTTCATCTGGTAGACGATGCGTCGGTGCACGGGCTTGAGACCGTCACGGGCGTCCGGCAGGGCCCGGGAGTAGATGACCGAGTACGCGTACTCGAGGAAGGAGCCCTGCATTTCGTCCACGACGTCGATGTCGAGGATCCGCTCCTCGTACGAGTCGTCGGGCGGCGGGGTCTTCGTGCTGCGGCGGGCCATCGCTGCCGGCTCCTCCTGTTTTCTGGTCGTTCGCCCACGGGGCGCTCAGGTCCCTGCGGCTCGCTCTTGCTGAAGCGTGAACGGCATCTGACGCGGACCATTGTGGACCGCGCCACTGACAACGCGGACGCTGGACCCGACGTCGGCCACCCGGCCCCGCGCTGACCCGCAGGCTACGCCCTCGCGACGGGCAACCAGATTCTCGCTGTGGGCGTACGCGCTCCGGGAACTTCACACCAGGTCGGCGCGCTTGCATACAGTGGCAGGACTGGCAGGAAATCTGCGGTTTCCCGACCGCACCGCGATCGAAGGGACGTACATGCCCATGGGTCACACGGCCACAGCCGAGGCAGGCTCCGGCGGGCTGACAGCGACAGAGCACCGCCTGGACAACGGCCTGCGTGTGGTGCTCTCCGAGGACCACCTGACCCCGGTCGCCGCGGTGTGCCTGTGGTACGACGTCGGCTCGCGCCACGAGGTCAAGGGGCGCACCGGCCTGGCTCACCTTTTCGAGCACCTGATGTTCCAGGGGTCCGCCCAGGTCAAGGGGAACGGGCACTTCGAGCTGGTGCAGGGCGCCGGTGGCTCGCTGAACGGCACCACCAGCTTCGAGCGCACCAACTACTTCGAGACCATGCCCACCCACCAGCTGGAGCTCGCCCTCTGGCTGGAGGCGGACCGCATGGGCTCGCTGCTCACCGCCCTGGACGACGAGTCCATGGAGAACCAGCGGGACGTCGTCAAGAACGAGCGCCGCCAGCGCTACGACAACGTCCCCTACGGCACCGCCTTCGAGCGGCTCGCCGCCCTCTCCTACCCGGAGGGCCACCCGTACCACCACACGCCGATCGGCTCCATGGCCGACCTGGACGCGGCGACCCTGGAGGACGCGCGCCAGTTCTTCCGCACGTACTACGCGCCGAACAACGCGGTGCTGTCGGTCGTCGGCGACATCGATCCCGAGCGGACGCTCGAATGGATCACGAAGTACTTCGGCTCCATCGCCGCCCACGACGGCAAGCCCGCGCCACGCGACGGTTCGCTGCCGGAGGTCATCGGCAAGGAGCTGCGCGAGGTCATCGAGGAGGAGGTCCCGGCACGTGCCCTGATGGGCGCCTACCGGCTCCCGCACGACGGCACGCGCGCGTGCGACGCGGCCGATGTCGCGCTCACCATCCTCGGCGGCGGCGAGTCGTCCCGCCTGTACAACCGGCTCGTACGACGCGACCGTACGGCGGTGGCGGCCGGGTTCGGCCTGCTGCGGCTGGCCGGAGCGCCCTCCCTGGGATGGCTGGACGTGAAGACGTCCGGCGACGTCGAGGTGCCGGTCATCGAGGCCGCCATCGACGAGGAGCTCACCCGCTTCGCCGAGGAGGGCCCGACGGCCGAGGAAATGGAGCGTGCGCAGGCGCTGTTGGAGCGCGAGTGGCTGGACCGGCTGGGCACGGTCGCCAGCCGCGCCGACGAACTCTGCCGGTACGCCGTGCTGTTCGGCGACCCGAAGCTCGCCTTCACCGCCGTGCAGCGTGTCCTGGAGGTGACGGCCGAGGAGGTCCAGGAGGTCGCCAAGGCCCGCCTACGGCCCGACAACCGCGCGGTGCTCGTCTACGAGCCCACGGCTCCGGAAGCCGCCGAGACCGACGCAGACGACGACACCGAGGAGGCGGCCAAGTGACCGAGCTCGCCACGATGGACTTCCACGCCCGGCCGCAGGCGGGCGAGGCCCGCCCCTGGGCGTTCCCTGCTCCCACGCGCGGGACGCTCGACAACGGCCTGACCGTGCTGCGCTGTGACCGCCCCGGCCAGCAGGTCGTGGCCGTGGAGGTGCTGCTGGAAGCGCCCCTGGAGGCCGAGCCGGCCGGACTCGACGGTGTCGCCACGATCATGGCGCGGGCCTTCTCCGAGGGCACCGACAAGCACTCCGCCGAGGAGTTCGCCGCAGAGTTGGAGCGCTGCGGCGCCACCCTGGACTCACACGCCGACCACCCCGGCGTCCGGCTGAGCCTGGAGGTGCCGGTCTCCCGCCTGCCCAAGGCGCTCGGACTGCTGGCGGACGCCCTCAGGGCGCCCGCCTTCGCCGACAGCGAGGTCGAGCGGCTGGTCCGCAACCGCCTCGACGAGATCCCGCACGAGCTGGCCAACCCCTCCCGGCGGGCCGCCAAGGAGCTCTCCAAGGAGCTGTTCCCGGCGACCTCGCGCATGTCCCGCCCGCGCCAGGGCACCGAGGAGACGGTCGCGAAGATCGACTCCGCCGCCGTACGCGCCTTCTACGAGCGGCACGTCCGCCCCGCCACCGCCACCGCCGTGGTCGTCGGCGACCTCACCGACGTCGACGTCGACGTGCTGCTCGGCGAGACCCTGGGTGCCTGGGCCGGCTCCCAGGCACAGCCGCGTCCCGTGCCGCCGGTGACGGCCGACGACACCGGCCGTGTGGTGATCGTGGACCGTCCTGGCGCCGTCCAGACCCAGCTGCTGATCGGCCGCGTCGGCCCCGACCGGCACGACCGCGTGTGGGCGGCCCAGGTGCTCGGCACGTACTGCCTGGGCGGCACCCTCACCTCCCGTCTGGACCGCGTCCTGCGCGAGGAGAAGGGCTACACCTACGGGGTGCGCTCGTTCGGTCAGGTGCTGCGCTCCGCGCCCGACGGCAGCGGTGCCGCGATGCTCGCCATCAGCGGTTCCGTGGACACGCCGAACACCGGGCCCGCGCTGGAGGACCTCTGGACGGTGCTGCGCACGCTGGCCGCGGAGGGGCTCACGGACGCCGAGCGGGACGTCGCCGTGCAGAACCTCGTCGGTGTGGCGCCGCTGAAGTACGAGACCGCGGCGGCCGTCGCGGGGACCCTGGCCGACCAGGTCGAGCAGCACCTCCCCGACGACTACCAGGCGACGCTGTACCAGCAGCTCGCCGCGACCGGCACCGTCGAGGCCACCGCGGCGGTCGTCAGCGCTTTCCCGGCGGACCGTCTGGTGACGATCCTCGTCGGTGACGCGGCACAGATCAAGGCGCCCGTCGAGGCCCTCGGCATCGGCGAAGTCACAGTCGTCCCGGCCGAGTAGAGGCCGGCGAGCGGCACGCGCGCGGAGGGGCCCTGGTGACGGACGCGTCACCAGGGCCCCTTTATGTCCCAATTGAGGGAGTGGTTGCCTGTCTGGCCTGTGGGATGCGCTACAAACGCCCGGATGGGTTTGGGGATTGAAAGATGTCCCGCTTAGCGTCATCCGGGCTGTCCGTCAGGCAGTGCGCCGCACCCGCGGCACCGGACAGTCATCGCCGAGTCCCCGTACGGCGCGAGCCAGGGGAGCCGGGGACCCAACCATGAAGTCCCTGGGGTGAATCGGACGCCCGCGCACGGCGAGGGAGTCCGTAGGAGACCTTCCTGCTCCGAACCCGTCAGCTAACCCGGTAGGCGAGAGGGAAGGAAAGGACCAGCCACCACATGGCGTTCACGCGCGCCACCGGGAAGCATCGCCGTCCCAGCCGGATGAAGCGCACCACCGCCCAGGCGGCCGGTGTCGCGGCCCTCACCACCACCGGTGTCCTCGGCACCCTGGCCGCTCCCGCGCTCGCCGCCGAGCCCGCGGCCGAGCAGACCGGCCTGCTCCCGGTCATCACCATCGGCGACTCGGTCGCCGAGCAGATAGACGCCCAGGCCGCCGCCCAGCAGCAGGCGGCCGAGGAGGCCGAGGCCGAGAAGAAGGCCGAGGCCGCTGCCAAGAAGCGCGCCGAGGAGCGGGCCAAGGAGGCCCGCGAGGCCAAGGAGCGCGCCGCCCGTGAGGCCGAGCGCAAGCGCCTCAACACCTACGTGTCGCCGATCAGCGGCTCCTACGTCTCCACCGGCTACCGGTCCGGCGGTGCGCTGTGGTCCTCCGGCAGCCACACCGGTGTCGACTTCCACGCCGCGAGCGGCACCCCCGTGCACGCGGTCGGCTCCGGCACCGTCGTCGAAGACGGGTGGGGCGGGGCGTACGGCAATCAAGTAGTGATCAAGATGAACGACGGTACGTACACCCAGTACGGTCACCTGTCGTCCTTCGCTGTCTCGGTGGGCCAGACGGTCACCCCGGGGCAGCAGATCGCCCTGTCCGGGGCCACCGGCAACGTCACCGGAGCGCACCTGCACTTCGAGGCCCGGACGACGGCGGAGTACGGCACGGACATCGACCCGGTCGCCTACCTCCGCTCGCACGGCGTCGGCATCTGACAGCGGACCGCCCCGCTTCCCGCGGCCCCGGCTCTCCGAGCCGGGGCTTTCGGCGTTTCGTACGCCTGTATGTCCAAAAAATATCCATGGATTCCGACCCGCCATCGGAAATTCCGGCTCATTGCAATAGAGTCACGGAACACACGTCAGTCGTCGGCGTTTCACGGGGATTAAGGCGGAGGTCGGTCATGCGTATTCCGGCGCATTCGGTGTGCACGGCCATCCGGGACGACATCGTCGCGGGTGTCTACGAGCGTGGCGGCCGGCTCACCGAGGAACTCCTCGCGCGCCGCTACGGCGTCTCCCGCGTCCCCGTCCGTGAGGCCCTGCGCACGCTGGAGGCCGAGGGCTTCGTGGTGACCCGGCGGCACGCGGGCGCGTGCGTGGCGGAGCCCTCCGAGCAGGAGGCCGCCGACCTGCTGGAGATGCGCCTGCTGCTGGAGCCGCTCGGCGCGGCGCGGGCCGCGCAGCGGCGCACCGAGGCCCATCTGAAGGTGCTGCGCGGCCTGGTCCGGCTGGGCCAGGAGCGGGCCAGGCGGGGCGGCAGCGAGGACCTGCGCTCCCTGGGCGGCTGGTTCCACGAGACGCTGGCCCAGGCCTGCGGAAGCCCCGCGCTGATCGCCATGCTGACCCAGCTGCGGCACAAGATCGCCTGGATGTACGCCGTGGAGGCGCCCGTCAGCCCCGTGGAGTCCTGGTCGGAGCACGGCGCGATCGTGGACGCGGTGGCGCGCGGCGACGGGGAGCGGGCGCGGGCGGTCACGGCGCTGCACGCCGAGCGCGCGACCGGCGCGCACCGGCTCCGATTTCCTGGCGGCGGCGACCGCGCGGACCGTGTGAGGACTTCGCAACATGCCGTAAACATGTCGGGCCTGCGGCATTAACACGGGCGCCGTATACAAAGAAGCGATATTTGGCGGCAGTGAATTTACGCTGCCCTTTTCGGCATGTTCTGAATTCTCTCGACCCGTCGGGCGAAAAAGCGACCGGGTATGCGGGAGACGGCGAAGCCGCGCCGCCCGGAATGGGCGACGCGGCCTCAGGAATGCCGTCAGCGGGTTCAGACGGTCTCGGGGAGCTCCTCAAGGCCCTCCGCGACCAGCTTGGCCAGACGGTCGAGCGCGGCGTCAGCGCCCTCGGCGTCGGAAGCCAGGACGATCTCCTCGCCGCCCTGGGCGCCCAGACCCAGGACTGCCAGCATGGAGGCCGCGTTGACGGGGTTGCCGTCCGCCTTGGCGATCGTCACCGGGACGCCTGCGGCCGTGGCGGCTCGTACGAAGATGGAGGCGGGGCGGGCGTGGAGGCCCTCGGCCCAGCCGACGTTGACGCGGCGCTCAGCCATGTGATGCTGCCCTTCAGGTGTTCAGGGTTGTCTAGACCAGTTTCCCATATCGCGAAGCATGCCCCGACGGGCCCTGTGTCCCGTCCGGAACGGCACCGGACCGCGGCCTCGGTCCGTTGCCCGTCCTTCCACAGACTGCCTCGCGCCGTTGTCGTACGCGAGCCGTACTCTGGGGCCCATGCAGAGCCCGTCGGACCGGCATGAGTACCCCGCCCACTGGGAGGCCGACGTGGTGCTGCGCGACGGCGGCACCGCACGCATCCGGCCCATCACCGTCGACGACGCCGAGCGCCTGGTCAGCTTCTACGAGCAGGTCTCGGACGAGTCGAAGTACTACCGCTTCTTCGCGCCCTACCCGCGCCTGTCCGCGAAGGACGTCCACCGCTTCACGCACCACGACTTCGTGGACCGGGTGGGACTCGCGGCCACCATCGGCGGCGAGTTCATCGCCACCGTACGCTACGACCGCATCGGCGCCGACGGCATGCCCGCGTCCGCGCCCGCCGATGAGGCCGAGGTCGCCTTCCTGGTGCAGGACGCCCACCAGGGGCGCGGTGTCGCCTCCACCCTGCTGGAGCACATCGGCGCCGTCGCCCGTGAGCGCGGCATCCGCCGCTTCGCCGCCGAGGTGCTGCCCGCCAACAACAAGATGATCAAGGTGTTCACGGACGCCGGGTACACCCAGAAGCGCAGCTTCGAGGACGGCGTCGTACGCCTGGAGTTCGACCTCGAACCCACCGACCGCTCGCTCGCGGTGCAACGCGCGCGTGAGCAGCGCGCCGAGGGGCGGTCGGTACGGCGGCTGCTGACGCCCGGCTCGATCGTCGTCGTCGGCACCGGGCGCACGCCCGGGGGCGTGGGCCGCAGCGTGCTCGGCAACATCCGGGAGGCCGGGTTCACCGGCCGCCTGTACGCCGTGAACAGGGCCTTGCCCGCGGGGCAGAAGGAGCTCGACGGGGTGCCTGCGTACCGGTCGGTGCGGGACATCGAGGAGCCCGTCGACCTGGCGGTGGTGGCGGTGCCGGCGGAACACGTCCCCGAGGTGGTCGCCGAGTGCGGGGAGCACGGGGTGCAGGGGCTCGTCGTGATCTCCGCCGGGTACGCCGAGAGCGGGCCCGACGGGCGCGAGCGCCAGCGTGAACTCGTGCGGCACGCGCGCGCGTACGGCATGCGGATCATCGGGCCGAACACCTTCGGGATCATCAACACCTCCTCGGAGGTGCGGCTCAACGCCTCGCTGGCACCGGAGATGCCGCGGCCCGGGCGGATCGGGCTGTTCGCGCAGTCCGGAGCGATCGGCATCGCGCTGCTGTCCCGGCTGCACCGGCGCGGTGGCGGGGTCACCGGGGACACGGGCGTGTCGACGTTCGTCTCCTCCGGCAACCGCGCGGACGTGTCCGGCAACGACGTACTCCAGTACTGGTACGACGATCCGGACACCGACGTCGTCCTGATGTACCTGGAGTCCATCGGCAACCCGCGCAAGTTCACCCGCCTCGCTCGGCGGACCGCGGCGGCGAAGCCGCTGGTCGTGGTGCAGGGCGCGCGCCACGGGGGTGCGGCGCCCCAGGGACATGCGGTACGGGCCACGCGGCTGCCGCACGCCACGGTGTCCGCGCTGCTGCGGCAGGCCGGGGTGATCCGGGTGGACACGATCACCGAGCTGGTGGACGCCGGGCTGCTGCTCGCCCGCCAGCCCCTGCCGACGGGGCCCCGGGTGGCGATCCTCGGGAACTCCGAGTCGCTCGGGCTGCTGACGTACGACGCCTGCCTGGCCGAGGGGCTGCGGCCGCAGGCGCCGCGGGACCTCACGACCGCGGCCTCGCCGGAGGACTTCCGGGAGGCGCTGGCGCGGGCGCTGGCCGACGACACGTGCGACGCGGTCGTGGTGACCGCGATACCGATGGTGGGGGAGGGGAAGGCGGGGGACGCTGCGCTGGCCGAGGCTCTCAGGTCGGGCGCGGCGGCGGTGCCCTCCAAGCCGGTGCTCGTGGTCCACGTCGAGCTGGGCGGACTCGCGGACGCCCTGTCGGCGGCGGCGAGCACGGCACCGCAGCCGGGGCCGGCGGGGCCCGGCGACGGGAGCGGGGCGGAACCCTCTCCCCCCGGGGAACGGCGGCCTGCGGCGGGCGAGGGCGGGCCGACCGGGCAAGCGGGCGCCGGCTCAGGCCGGCCGGCCGCCATAGACGGAGCGCGCCCGGGTACGCCTCCGCGGCCTCCAGGCCCACGGACAGCGAAAGCCGTCACCGGCCAGGAAGCACCCACGGCTCCCACCCCCCTCCCCACCGACTCCCACCTCATCCCCGCCTACCCCGCCGCCGAACGCGCCGTCCGCGCGCTCGCCCAGGCCGTCCAGTACGGGCAGTGGCGGCGGGAGGCCGCCGACCCCGGGAAGGTGCCCGAGTACGACGACATCGACGAGAAGGGGTCCGCGGAGCTGATCGGCGGGCTGCTCGCGCGCGGGCAGGGGCTCACGCTCGGCATGGAGGAGACCTGCGAGCTGCTGCGCCGGTACGGCATCCATGTGCACCGGGCCCTGCCCGCCCCGGCCCCCGACGACGCGGCGGCGGCCGCCCGCGCGCTCGGCTACCCCGTCGCCCTCAAGGCCACCGCCCCGCACCTGCGCCACCGCGCCGACCTCGGCGGTGTCCGGCTCGACCTCGCGGACGAGGAGCAACTGCGCAGGGCGTACACCGAGTTGACGGAGATGTTCGGGCGGCCGGAGGAGCTGCGGCCGGTCGTGCAGCGGATGGCCCCGCGAGGAGTGGACACCGTCGTACGGGCCGTGATCGACCCGGCCGCCGGAGCGGTGCTCTCCTTCGGGCTCGCCGGGGCCGCCTCACAGCTGCTCGGGGACACCGCGCACCGGCTGGTCCCGGTCACCGACCGTGAGGCGACCTCGCTGATCCGCTCGATCCGGACCGCGCCGCTCCTCTTCGGCTGGCGCGGCTCCACCCCCGTCGACACCCCGGCCCTCGAACAGCTGCTCCTTCGGGTGTCGCGCCTGGTCGACGACCACCCGGAGGTCGTCGCGGTCACCCTGGAACCGGTCGTCGTCGCCTCCCACGGCCTGAGCGTCCTCAGCGCCTCGGTCCGCCTGGCCCCACCTCCCGTCCGAGACGACCTGGGCCCACGAACCCTCCCGACGTACTGAGCCCAGGGCCCGCACAGCCGGAGCGGTGCCTCGCAGTCAGTGGGCCCCCGTAGGATGGACGGCATGGCCAAGACCAGTACGACGACCCAGGGGCTGCGTGCGGCGATCGAGCGCAGCGGCTACTACCCGGCCCTCGTGGCCGAGGCGGTGGAGGCCGCTGTGGGCGGGGAGCCCATCCGGTCGTACCTGGTCCATCAGGAGACGACGTTCGACCAGAACGAGGTGCGGCGGCATGTGACCGTGCTCGTCCTGACCGACCACCGCTTCATCGTCAGCCACACCGACGAGCAGGCCGCCGACAGCACCTCGCCCACGCCGTACGCCACGACGTCGACGGAGTCGGTGAAGCTCGACCGGATCTCCTCGGTCGTGGTCAGCCGCGTCGTCGGGAACCCCGAGTCGTACACGCCGGGCACCCTCCCGCGCGAGGTGGTGCTGACGATCGGCTGGGGCGCCGTCTCCCGTATCGATCTGGAGCCCGCCGCCTGTGGCGACCCCAACTGCGAGGCGGACCACGGCTACACGGGCAGCTCGACGGCGGACGACCTCAGCCTGCGCGTCAGCGAGGCCGGGGACGGCCCGGAGACGGTCCGCCAGGCCCTCGTCTTCGCGCAGGCCATCTCCGAGGCGACCGCGGACCCCACGCGCTGATGGCTCAGCCCGCCGCTTGGGAGCACCCCGAGCCCCTCGCCGTCGACTCCGCCCCGCGCCCCGAGTACGGCACGGGCTCGCTCGCCGACCTGCTGCCCACCCTGGCCGCCGGCATGGGGGTACCCGGCATGACCGCGGCCATCACCGAGCTGACCCCCGCGGACCGGGTCTGTGTGTTCCTGATCGACGGGCTCGGCTGGGAGCAGGTGAAGGCGCACCCGCTGGAGGCGCCCTTCCTGACCTCTCTCCTCCCTACCTCGCGCGGCGGTACGGGCCGCCCCCTCACCGCCGGCTACCCGGCGACGACCGCGACCTCACTGGCCTCCGTCGGCACCGGCCTCCCGCCGGGCGCGCACGGCCTGCCCGGCTACACCGCGCGCAATCCGGACACCGGCGAGCTGATGAACCAGCTCCGCTGGCACCCCTGGACACCGCCGGCCGCATGGCAGCCGTACCCCACAGTCTTCGAGCTGGCCGACCGCGCCGGCGTGCACGCCGCGCAGGTCTCGTCGCCCGCCTTCCAGAACACCCCGCTGACCAAGGTCGCGCTCAGCGGCGGAACGTTCCACGGGCGGCTGACCGGCGAGGAGCGCATGGACCTCGCCGCCGAGCAGCTCGCCGTCGGCGACCGCAGCCTCGTCTACACGTACTACGCCGAACTCGACGGCGCAGGCCACCGCTACGGCGTCGCCTCCGACACCTGGGTCGGCCAGCTCATGTACGTCGACCGCCTGGTCGAGCGCCTGGCCGAGCAGCTGCCCCCGCGCAGCGCGCTCTACGTCACCGCCGACCACGGCATGGTCGACGTGCCCTTCGACGAGCGGCACCGCATCGACTTCGACGAGGACTGGGAACTGAGCGCGGGCGTCGCCCTGCTCGGCGGCGAGGGCCGCGCCCGGCACGTCTACGCGGTGCCGGGCGCCGGGAACGACGTGCTGACCTGCTGGCGCGAGGTGCTCGGCGAGCAGTTCTGGGTGGCCTCGCGGGACGAGGCGATCGCGGCGGGCTGGTTCGGGCCGCACATCGACGAGCGGGTGTACGCGCGCATCGGCGACGTGGTCGCGGCCGCACGGGACGACGTCCTGCTCATCGCCTCCCAGCGGGAGCCCAAGGAGTCCTTGATGGTGGGCAACCACGGCTCGATGACCCCCGCCGAGCAGCTGGTCCCGCTGCTCGAAGTACGTTCCTGACACCCACCCTGCCGAACCCTCGCCGAAAGGTGCTCGACTTCCCATGCCCGAGCTGGTGTTCTTCTCCGGAACGATGGACTGCGGGAAGTCGACGCTGGCTCTCCAGATCGAACACAACCGGTCCGCGCGCGGGCTGCAGGGCGTGATCTTCACCCGCGACGACCGGGCCGGCGAGGGCAAGCTGTCCTCCCGGCTCGGCCTGGTCACCAATGCCGTCGAGGTCACCGACGGCATGGACCTGTACACGTATCTCGTCGACCAGCTCTCGCAGGGCGGGCGCGCGGACTACGTGATCGCGGACGAGGCGCAGTTCCTGGCGCCGGAGCAGATCGACCAACTCGCGCGCGTGGTCGACGACCTGGGTCTGGACGTCTACGCCTTCGGCATCACGACCGACTTCCGCACGAAGCTCTTCCCGGGCTCCCAGCGGCTGGTGGAGCTGGCCGACCGGGTCGAGGTGCTCCAGGTCGAGGCCCTGTGCTGGTGCGGAGCCCGGGCCACGCACAATGCCCGTACGGTCGGCGGACAGATGGTCGTCGAGGGTGCGCAAGTGGTGGTCGGCGACGTCAACCAGGCGGACACCGTCGGCTACGAGGTGCTGTGCCGCCGGCATCACCGGCGGCGCATGACGGCCGCCTCGGCGCACGCGGCGGCGCTGTCGCCCGACGTGCTGCCGGTGTCACCGGCCTGACCATCTCCCGCGTCCTCATCGGCAGCTCCGCCTCGGCAGCTCCGCCTCGGCGGCGGCCCGGCTCAGGGTCGGCTCTGGATCAGCGCGAAGCGCGCGCCCGCGGGGTCGGTCACCGTGGCCACGCGCCCGTGCGCGCTCTCGGCCGCCGGTTTGAGGACATGGCCGCCCAGCCCGGCGACATGATGCAGCGCCTCGTCCATGTCGGCGACCTCGAAGTACGTCAGCCAGTGCGGGCCCCGGTCGCGGGGGAGCGACGTGCCCACGCCGTGGACGCCGGCGACGGGGCGGCCGTCCAGGTGCAGGGTGAGGTAGTCGATGTCGGCGGAGACGACCGCCTCGTGATCGTGGCCGAAGACGCTGCCGTAGAACTTGGCGACCCTCTCCGACTCGAACGTCAGCAACTCGTGCCAGGCCGGTGTCCCAGGCAACCCCGCGATGCCGATGCCGCGGTGGGCCGCTGCCTGCCAGACGCCGAAGACCGCGCCCGAGGGGTCCGAGCAGATGGCGAGCCGCCCGGCGTCCTCCGCGTCGAGCGGACCCACGCCGACCGTGCCACCGCACAGGCGGATGGTGTCAGCGGTCCGGTCGACGTCGTCGGAGGCCAGGTACGGCGTCCAGGCGACGGGCAGATGCCGGTCCGGCGGCAGCTGGCCGATGCCCGCCACCTCACGGCCGTCGAGCAGGGCCCGCACATAGGGGCCCAGCTGCTGAGGGCCGGGGCGGAACTCCCAGCCGAACAGGGTCCCGTAGAACTCCTCGGTCGCGGCCAGTCCGTGCACCATCAGGCTCACCCAGCAGGGTGCGCCGGGCGTGTACCGGGCGTGCGCTTCGCCCTCGCGGTCGGCCGGCCCCCGTGCCTCGGTCATCGTCACTCTCTCCTCGGCCCCTCGCGGTGGCCGCGTCGCTTCCGCTCTCGGACCCCCGTGCCCGATGCTCGCACCGCCCTCGGTGTCCCGCTCCGCGGGCACGCCGCCGCATTCCGCTCCACGCCCGGCAGTTGTCCGGTCTGCGGTTGCTTGTTCGTTTCCGGGGGATTGCTCTCGGATGTCGATCGGCTCTACAGCTTGTGCCCGATCCCGTACGCCTGGTGATCAAGCGTGTCCGGCCGAGCAGAGTAGCCGGACCTGGACGATGGGGCCACCCCGTGCGCAAGGATGGTGACCATGAACGCCATCATCACCGCATCCGAACTCGCGAGCGACCTGGCAGGACCCCGTCCGCCCGTCCTGCTCGACGTCCGCTGGCAGCTGAGCGTGGCCAAGGCAGCCGGTGAGCCGCCGTTCGACGGCCGCGCCGAGTACGCCGCCGGGCACATCCCCGGCGCGGTCTACGTCGACCTGGACCGTGAACTGGCCTCCGCGGCCGGCGCGCACGGGCGGCATCCGCTCCCGCACCTCGCGGAGTTCGGCGCCGCGATGCGCCGTGCGGGTGTGACGCCCGGGCGCCGGGTCGTCGTGTACGACGGCGGTCAGGGCTGGGCCGCGGCCCGCGCCTGGTGGCTGTTGCGCTGGACGGGTCACCCGGACGTGCGGGTGCTCGACGGGGGGTTGCCGGCGTGGGAGGGCGCGCTGTCGGTGCAGGAGTCGACGCCCGCGGAGGGCGACTTCCGGCCGGAGCCCCGCGCGGAGGGGCTCCTCGACGCGGACGCTGCCGCGGCGTTGGCCCGATCGGGTGTGCTGTTCGACGCGCGGGCGGCGGAGCGGTACCGGGGCGACGTGGAACCGATCGACCGGGTGGGTGGGCACATCCCCGGGGCGGTGTCGGCGCCGACGAACGAGAACGTGGGGGCGGACGGCCGCTTCCTGCCCGCCGCGGAGCTCCGGGCGCGCTTCGACGCGCTGGGGGCGCACGACAGGGACCATGTGGGCGTGTACTGCGGTTCCGGTGTCTCCGCAGCGCATGAAGTGCTCGCGCTGGCCGTCGCGGGGATCCCGGCGGCGCTGTACGTGGGGTCGTGGTCGGAGTGGTCGTCGGACCCGTCGCGACCGGTGGCGGTGGGACCGGATCCACAGTGACGCAGGCTCGGCCGGGGCGTGTCGCTCACCCGCGCGCCGAGGGCCCGCACCTGGTCGATCAGGTGCGGGCCCTCGTGCCTCTGGCGATCGTCGGGACTACTCCTGCTTCTTGCGCCGCGTCCCGAACACGATTTCGTCCCAGCTCGGGACGGCCGCTCTCCGGCCCGGGCGGACGCCGTCCGCCTCGGCCTGGCGGTCGGTGGCGCCGACGAGGCGGTCACGGTGGCTGCCGACGGAACGCGGCATGAGGACGTCCGCGTAGGCGGAACCGGCAGAGGCCGCAGGCGCCGGAGGCTCCTCCGCCTCGGGCTCCGCGACGGGTTCCTCCACCGGCTCGGGCGCCGGACGCTCCGGGACCACCAGGTCGCCCCGGAAGCTCGGCACCGCCTCCAGCAGGCTGGTCAGCGAGTCCCGCTCACCCGCGCCCTCCTCGGCGGGCTCGGCCGGGGGCGGCGGCAAACTCGGCCGCTCCCGCTCCAGGGGGCGCTCCAGCGGGCGCTCGCGCGGCAGCCGTGCGATGCGCGGGACGAACGGAAAGCTGGGCTCGGGCGTGCCGAGGTCGTCGGCCTCGCCGATCAGCGAGCGGGCCTCGTCGTCGACCGCCTGGACGAGTCGCCGGGGCGGGTCGTACGTCCAGCTCGCCGAGTGCGGTTCGCCCGCGACGACGTAGACCAGCAGCACTTCCCAGGTGCCGTCGTCACGGCGCCAGGAGTCCCACTGCACGGTGTCCTTGTCGGCGCCGCGCAGCACCAGCCGCTCCTGCACGGCCTCGCCGAGCAGCGGGCCGGAGTTCTCGCCGGGGCGGCGGACCGGGGTCTTGCGGGCCCGCTCGGCCATGAAGGCGCGCTCGGCCAGCACGGGACCCTCGAAGCGACGTACGCGATCGACGGGGATGCCCGCCATTTGGGCGACCTCTTCCGCGGTCGCGCCCGCACGTATCCGCGCCTGGATGTCTCGGGGGCGGAGATGGCTCTCCACCTCGATCTCGATCTGGCCGAGGCGGGGACGGTCGCCGCGCACGGCGGCGCGGAGCCGTTCGTCGATCGGAAGCGTGTACTCCGTGCTGTCCGCAGCCTTCAGCACCAGCCGTGTGCCGTCATTGGAGACGGCCACGACACGCAGTTCGGGCATGGGGACCTCCCGGGTGGTGCCTGCCGACGTCACGTGCGTCGCTGCTTCCGCTAGTCGAGTGTGGCCTGCCCGGGTGCAGCCTGCCACAACCTTGCCGAGTTGCCCGGCGTGTCGGGCACGGGGCCTGCGACGCCGTTATGACACGGTTACCTTTTCGCAACGCTAAGTGACCAACTCCGTCACCCTGTGCAACAAGCCCCCTCCCGGCGGTCCTTCAAGGTCGCGGACGCCCAGGCGGGAGACCGGACCCAGGGCTCGCCACAGTACTCCATTTGGACCACGTGCGTGGATTGGCGCGCCGTCCAACTTCTTCCGGGGGACAGCGCTTGGCCGCCGCTGACGGGTTTTTCCGATCACACACGTGGCGTACTTCACGGAATCACAGATACGGAACTACCGGTTCGGCCGTACGTCCCCTCTCGTACCCCCAGTCGATCAAGTGCGGGAAAGGCAGGCGAGGCCCCGGAATGCGTGAAAGGCCCGATGTCGTCCAGGAGTCGAGCGCCGGCACTTCTTCACGCGGACCGGCGAACAGTTCCGCGGCGCGGCGGTGGCGGCCCCAGCCGCAGAGCAAGTCCCGCGCGCTCCGGGGGAGTTCGCCGAGGGCACGGTCTACCGCGCGCGGGAAGCCGCAAGCGCCCCCTGCCGGCGGCCGCCCTGGTCCTCGGCGTCACGATGGCCGGCATCACCACCTATGAACTGGCCTCCGGGCAGCTTCAGCGGCAGGGGCACCACGACGGTCGGCGACGCCTCGTCCGGCGGTGACGACGGCGGTACGACGGGCAGTTCGACGCCGACACCCGGCCCGAGCGAGAGCGGCGAGGGGAACAGGACACCGGCGAGGAGCCGGCGGCGACCCCCACGCCCAGCGCGCCCGCTACGGACCCAGCACCCTCCGCAAGTAGTCGTTCTGGAACCGACGATCCGGATCCAGCCGGTCCCGCAGAGCCGTGAACTCCCCGAAGCGCGGATAGACCCCGGCGAGGTACTCGGCGTCCCGCGTGTGCACCTTGCCCCAGTGCGGCCGCCCCTCGTAGGCGGTGAAGATCCGCTCCGCGGCCGTGAAGTACGCCTGATGGGGGGTGCCCTGGAACATGTGGACGGCGATGTACGCGGTGTCCCGGCCCGACGCCGTGGACAGCGTGATGTCGTCGGCCGGGGCGGTGCGCACCTCGACGGGGAAACTGATCCGCAGCCGGGACCGGTCGACCGTCGCCTTCAGTTCGCGCAGCGCATCCACGACGGCCTCGCGCGGGAGGGCGTACTCCATCTCCACGAAACGCACCCGGCGCGGGGAGGTGAAGACCTTGTACGGGATGTCGGTGTAGGTGCGCGCGGAGAGGGCCTTGCTGGAGACCCGGGCGATCGCCGGGATGCTCGCCGGCGCGGCGCGACCGACCCAGTTGGCCACCTGGAACAGCCCGTTGGAGAGGAGCTCGTCCTCGAACCAGCCCTTGACCTGCCCCACCGGGCGCTCCGGGCCGGCGCTGCGGTTGTTGCGCTTGGTGTTGGTGTTACCGGTGTGCGGGAACCAGTAGAACTCGAAGTGCTCGTTCTCGGCCCAGAGTTCGTCGAAGGACTCGGTGACCCGGTCGAAGGTCATCGGCTCCTCACGCGCGGTGAGCAGGAAGATCGGCTCGACGGCGAAGGTGATCGCGGTGACGATGCCCAGGGCGCCGAGGCCGATCCGGGCGGCCGCGAACACGGCTCGCTCCTCCTCGGTCCCCTTCTCGGAGCAGGTGAGCACCGAGCCGTCGGCGGTGACCAGCTCCAGGCCCCGGATCTGAGCGGCGATCGAGGCGGAGTCGCGGCCGGTGCCGTGCGTGCCCGTACTGGTGGCCCCGGAGACCGTCTGCTCCATGATGTCGCCCATGTTGGTCAGCGACAGCCCTTCACGCGCGAGGGCGAGGTTGAGCCTCTTGAGGGGGGTGCCGGCCTCCACCGTGACGGTGCCTGCCTCCCGGTCGATGTCGCGTATCCCGGTCAACAGTTGAGGCCGGATCAACACACCGTCCGTCGCCGCTATGGAGGTGAAGGAGTGTCCACTGCCGACGGCCTTCACCGTCAAGCCTTCCTCCGCCGCCCGCCGTACCGCCTCGGTCAACTCCTCCACGGAGGCGGGCGTGACCGCCCGTGCCGGCCGGGCGGCGACATTACCGCCCCAGTTACGCCACGTGCCGTTCTTCCCGCTCGCTGTGCTGCTCAACGGTGCCTCCCCGACCCGCAGCCGGCCGCTTGAGCCGGCGGTACCCGAGGAAACCGACCGCGACCGCGACGGCCCCGGACACCGCCGGAACCCCGTACCCGGCGCGCGCACCGGCGGCGTCGATCACCCAGCCGGCCACGGAGGAGCCGAGCGCGACCCCCACCGCGAGCCCGGTGCTCACCCAGGTCATGCCCTCGGTCAGTTGCGCGCGTGGTACGTGCTCTTCGATCAGGGACATCGTCGTGATCATCGTGGGAGCGATGGACAGGCCCGCGACGAAGAGCGCCACGGCCAGAAACGGCAAGTTTCCGACCAGTAGGAGGGGGATCATACTCACGGCCATCGCACACACACCCAGCAGCCACCGAGGTTCGGGCGCTCCCTTGAAGTGCAGCAGCCCGAAAACGGCACCCGCCGCGCAGGAGCCCAGCGCGTAGACCGCCAGGACGACACTGGCCGCCGCCTTGTGGCCCTGTTCGTCGGCGAAGGCCACGGTGACCACGTCCACCGACCCGAAGATCGCGCCGGTGGCCACGAAGGTGCTCACCAGGACCTGGAGGCCGGACGAGCGCAGGGCGGAGCCGCCGCCGCGCCGCTCGCGCGGGTGCGGGGCGGGCTCGGTGGCCCGTTGGGCGGTCAGCCAAAAGACGCCGACCGCGAGGAAGCAGGCCGCCAGCAGCGGGCCGGCCTCCGGGAACCAGGCGGTGGACAGGCCGATCGAGATGATCGGCCCGAAGATGAAGCAGATCTCGTCCACCACGGACTCGAAGGAGTACGCGGTGTGCAGTTGCGGGGTTCCCCGGTACAGGGCAGCCCAGCGGGCCCGGATCATCGCGCCGACGCTCGGCACGCACCCGATGCCCACGCAGGACACGAACAGCACCCAGTCCGGCCACCTGTAGTGCGCGGCGAGCAGCAGCACGATCCCCGCGCCCAGCGCCAGCAGCGTCGCCGGGCGCAGCACGCGCCGCTGCCCGTACTGGTCGACCAGCCGAGAGACCTGGGGGCCCGCCACCGCCGCCGACAGCGCGATGGTGGCCGACAGGGCGCCCGCCAGCCCGTAGCGCCCGGTGAGCTGGGAGATCATCGTGACCACGCCGATGCCCATCATCGACAGGGGCATCCGGCCGAGGAACCCCGCGGCGGAGAAGCCCTTGGAGCCGGGGGCGGCGAAGAGGGCGCGGTAGGGGCTGGGCACTGGGTCTCCGGGCGGCTCGGAAGGGATCGCGAAGGGCCGATACCGCTTCATGAGGGCGCGGCACGGCTCGTACTGGTGGGTAAGGCGCGAAGTCGGCGGATACAGCTTACGAGTTAGGTGACCCTAATGCACCCGCGGGTGTGGCCTCCTGCCCGTGCGGCACCCCGCCGTTGCAGCACTGTCGGTGCCGGGTGGCAGGATCGGAGGCATGCCAGACGCGCTCGATGCCTCCCCCTACGACGCCCTGCTCCTGCTCTCCTTCGGCGGCCCGGAGGGGCCGGACGACGTGGTCCCGTTCCTGGAGAACGTGACGCGTGGGCGCGGCATCCCCAAGGAACGCCTCAAGGAAGTCGGCCGGCACTACTTCCTGTTCGGCGGGGTCAGCCCGATCAACGACCAGAACCGCGCCCTCCTGGCCGCCCTGCGCGAGGACTTCGCGGACCACGGCCTGGATCTGCCGGTCTACTGGGGCAACCGCAACTGGGCGCCGTACCTCACGGACACCCTGCGCGAGATGGTCCGTGACGGCCGCCGCCGCATCCTGGTCCTGGCCACGAGCGCCTACGCCTCGTACTCGGGCTGCCGGCAGTACCGCGAGAACCTGGCCGACTCGCTGGCCGCGCTCCAGGCCGAGGGCCTGGACCTGCCGAAGATCGAAAAGCTGCGGCACTACTTCAACCACCCCGGCTTCGTGGAGCCCATGGTGGAGGGCGTGCTCCAGTCCCTCGCCTCCCTGCCCGGGGACGTCCGGGACGGCGCGCACCTCGCGTTCACGACCCACTCCATCCCCCTCTCGGCCGCCGACACCTCCGGCCCGGTCGAGGAGCACGGGGACGGCGGGGCCTACGTCCGGCAGCACCTGGACGTGGCCGGGCTGATCGCCGACGCCGTACGCGAGCGCACGGGTGTCGACCACCCCTGGCAACTCGTCTACCAGTCGCGCTCCGGCGCCCCGCACATCCCGTGGCTGGAGCCCGACATCTGTGACCACCTGGAGGAGCGGCACGCGGCGGGCGTCCCGGCCGTCGTGATGGCCCCCATCGGCTTCGTCTCCGACCACATGGAGGTCCTCTACGACCTCGACACGGAGGCCAAGGCCAAGGCCGAGGAGCTGGGCCTGCCGGTGCGCCGCTCGGCCACCGTGGGAGCCGACCCGAGGTTCGCCGCCGCGATCCGCGACCTCGTCCGGGAGCGGGCCGCGGCCGAGCGAGGCCAGGAGGTCACGCGGTGCGCCCTGGGCGCGCTGGGCGCGAGCCACGACCTCTGCCCGGTGGGCTGCTGCCCGGCCCGCGCCCCGCGTCCCGCCGCCGCGGGCGCCGACAGCCCCTACGCATGAGGAGCGACGTGACCGACGCCCGCCATCCGGAACTGCTCGCGCTCGCCCAGGAGGCCGCCCGGCGCGCCGGTGCACTGCTGCGCGACGGACGCCCGGCCGACCTGGCGGTGGCGGCCACCAAGTCCAGCCCGATCGACGTGGTGACCGAGATGGACATCGCGGCGGAGAAGCTGATCACCGATCTGATCTCCGACCGCCGCCCCGACGACGGTTTCCTCGGCGAGGAGGGCGCCTCCAGCGAGGGCAGCAGCGGTGTCCGCTGGGTGATCGACCCGCTCGACGGCACGGTGAACTACCTCTACGGGCTGCCCACCTGGGCCGTGTCCATCGCGGCCGAGCAGGACGGCGAGACCGTGGCCGCGGTGGTCGCGGCGCCGATGCGCGGCGAGACGTATCACGCGGTGCGCGGCGGTGGGGCCTGGGCCACCGGGGCCTGGGACGGCGAGCGCAGGTTGGCCTGCCGGCCGTCCGCGCCCCTGGAGCAGGCCCTGGTCTCCACCGGCTTCAACTACGTCACCGCGGTCCGCGCCCATCAGGCCGAGGTCGTCCGGAAGCTGATCCCGCTGGTCCGGGACATCCGGCGCAGCGGTTCCGCCGCCGTCGACCTGTGCGACGTCGCCGCGGGCCGCCTCGACGGCTACTACGAGCGCGGACTCAACGCCTGGGACTACGCGGCGGGTGACCTCGTCGCCCGGGAGGCGGGCGCCCTGACCGGGGGACGCCCGTCAGAGCTCCTGTCACCCGATCTGACGGTCGCGGGTACCCCTGGCGTCTTCGAGCCCCTCCAGCGGCTCCTGGAGGATTTCGGCGCCTGGCACGACTGAGGGCCGGGCTGCGGGCCGGTCCCACGGCTCGCCACAGCACAGCGGGCCCCCGGCGCTGGACTCGCCGGGGGCCCGCTGTCGTGCTGGGTCAGACGCTGGTCGCGCCGACTTCCACACCGTGTTCGGCCGCGAGACGGCGCAGGTCGTCGAGCTCGCCCTGCTCCACGTCGACGAGGAAGTCGTCGCCCTCGTCCCGGGCCCGCGTCAGGTCGGACTCGGTAGCCCTTATGCGCTGCAGAAGTCCTGCGGTGAATGCGTCCATGCTGCGCCCCCTCGTCCTGGGTCGTGGGTCGGTGGCACGGGGGTGTGCCGTTCGGAAGGGGCGATCACGTCTCCCATGGGTGCCCAGCGCTGCCCTGCCGGGCGGCGACGGTGCCGGACACCCACGTCCACTCTGCGGAAGCGGACCGCGGCGTACCGCATGGTGCTGCGGCACAAGCAGAGCGTGATCGCGGGGTGTAAACCGTCCTCCCCCCAGTCCCTCCCGCAGAAACCTCAACCGGAAGAGAAAATCCCTCATTCCCGGATCCGGCGCCCGTTTCTCGCGCGACCCACAGGGGGAGCCGACGCCATGATCGCCAAGGTCGGCCAGCGCTCCGCCGCAGCTGGCCGCTCCCCCGCCTTACTGCCGACTTATGGCCGAAAAGGGCAGGATGGAGGTCCACACACCCCCGAAGACCCCCCTGCTCGCGTGCGCCCGCCGGCGCTCCGTGGGTGGACACAGGAAGGACAAGCCACGTGCGCGTACTCGTCGTCGAGGACGAGCAGCTGCTCGCCGATGCGGTGGCCACCGGACTGCGCCGGGAGGCCATGGCCGTCGACGTCGTGTACGACGGTGCGGCCGCCCTGGAGCGCATCGGCGTCAACGACTACGACGTGGTCGTCCTCGACCGCGACCTCCCGCTGGTGCACGGCGACGACGTCTGCCGCAAGATCGTGGAGCTCGGCATGCCCACGCGCGTGCTGATGCTCACGGCGTCGGGCGACGTCAGTGACCGGGTCGAGGGCCTGGAGATCGGCGCCGACGACTACCTCCCGAAGCCCTTCGCGTTCAGCGAGCTGACCGCACGCGTGCGTGCCCTCGGCCGCCGGACCAGCGTGCCGCTGCCGCCGGTCCTGGAGCGCGCCGGGATCAAGCTCGACCCGAACCGCCGTGAGGTCTTCCGGGACGGCAACGAGGTGCAGCTCGCGCCGAAGGAGTTCGCCGTCCTGGAGGTCCTGATGCGCAGCGAGGGCGCGGTCGTGTCGGCCGAGCAGCTCCTGGAGAAGGCCTGGGACGAGAACACCGATCCGTTCACCAACGTGGTGCGCGTGACCGTCATGACCCTGCGCCGCAAGCTGGGCGAGCCGCCCGTCATCGTGACCGTGCCCGGCTCCGGCTACCGGATCTGACCGGCGGTGGCCGCGCACCCCGCGCCTCCCCAGGCGCCCCCGAAGCCGACCTGGGACCCCAGGAAGGCAGCCCCTCCGTTCCCGCTCCTGCGGCCGACCATCCGGATACGGCTCACGCTGCTCTACGGCGGCATGTTCCTGATCGCCGGCATCATGCTGCTGTCGATCATCTACCTGCTCGCCGCGAACGCCATGAACGTCGGCAGTGACCTGCCGTTCAAGATCCTCTCCGGCCAGGTGGCCAGCGAGACCTGCAACTTCCCGGGGTCGCCGACCGCGTCCGAGCTCAACCAGGCCATGAACGCCTGCGTCAACGAGCAGCGACAGCACGCCCTGGACAATCTGCTCAGCCGCTCCCTGCTCGCCCTCCTCGGCCTCGCCGTGATCGCCTTCGCCTTCGGCTACGCGATGGCCGGCCGCGTCCTGTCGCCCCTGGGCCGGATCACCCGCACCGCCCGCGCGGTCGCCGGGTCGGACCTGTCCCGGCGGATCGAGCTGGACGGCCCGGACGACGAGCTCAAGGAGCTGGCCGACACCTTCGACGACATGCTGGAGCGGCTTCAGCGGGCCTTCACCGCCCAGCAGCGCTTCGTCGGCAACGCCTCCCACGAGCTCAGAACGCCGCTCGCGATCAACCGCACGCTCCTGGAAGTCCACCTGTCCGACCCCGGGGCGCCCGTGGAGCTCCAGCAACTCGGCAAGACACTGCTGGCCACCAACGAGCGCAGCGAGCAGCTCGTGGAGGGCCTGCTGCTGCTCGCCCGCAGCGACAACCAGATCGTCGAGCGGGGGCCCGTGGACCTCGCCGAGGTCGCCTCGCAGGCCATGGACCAGGTGCACGCCGAGGCGGACGCCAAGGGTGTCCAGATGCGGGGCACACGCGAGCCCGCGGTCGTCCAGGGCAACGGCGTCCTGCTGGAGCGGATCGCCCTGAACCTGGTGCAGAACGCCGTGCGGTACAACGTCCCCGAGGGCGGCTGGGTCGAGGTCACCACCGAGATCCAGCACGGCCAGGCCGTCATGGTCGTCGCGAACACCGGGCCGGTGGTGCCGGCGTACGAGGTCGACAATCTGTTCGAGCCCTTCCGGAGGCTCCGCACGGAGCGCACCGGCAGCGACAAGGGCGTCGGTCTCGGTCTGTCCATCGTCCGGTCCGTGGCCCGGGCTCACGGCGGGCACATCGCGGCTCGGCCCCGAGAGGGAGGCGGTCTCGTGATGCGCGTCACGTTCCCGATCTGAGATCCTTGGCGACACACCCGAGGATGTTCGCTTTGCGCGGAATTCTCGGGGCACTCATCCGGTGGTCCTATGTGTGATCGATCACAAAGGCGATTTTCCGGCCATCTACTCACCGTGATCATGGGAGTCCGGTAAAGCCCGGAAAATCCGGGTTTTCCGGGGCCTTGATCACGGGAAGTACACGGTGGGACCCCTTTGAAGTGCGGCAATCGGACCGTGTACGGTCCCGATCGCCATCCAAGCCGATCACTCACGAGGAGTTCGGTTGGGTGTCGATTGAGTAACAGACCTTGATGTGAGGCAAAATCTCCGCCTCGGGTCGGGCACAAGTCCGGCCTCTCACGCGTTACGTGCGCTGGAGACACCGCAGACACCCGGAGGGGGAGAGCGACATGGCAACCGACTACGACACCCCACGCAAGACCGACGACGACGTCGACTCGGACAGCCTTGAAGAACTGAAGGCCCGGCGGAACGACAAGTCCGCCTCGGCCGTCGACGTCGACGAGTTCGAGGCCGCAGAGGGCCTCGAGCTCCCCGGCGCAGACCTCTCGAACGAGGAATTGGCGGTCCGCGTACTACCCAAGCAGCAGGACGAGTTCACCTGCATGAGCTGCTTCCTGGTGCACCACCGCAGCCAGCTGGCCAGGGAGAAGAACGGTCAGCCGATCTGCCGCGACTGCGACTGAGGCGGGGTCGGCCGTGACTGGCTCGACCCCACCTCGGAAGCGCCGCTTCCCCTGGGGAGCGGACTCAGGGCCGTCCGACGGCCCTAACGGCGTGCGTGACGACGAGCGAGGCTCTTCCGGTACGGGGCAGGTCCCCGCCGGCTCGGCCTCGCTCGAACCCGCCGGTGACCGGGCTGACCTCCCGGTGCCGGCGCAGGGCCCCGCACCCGTCGCCCGGCGACGGGCGGCGGTGATCCGGGACAGAGCCCGGGACCTGGCGAAGGAAGGCGTCCGCAAGGGCGGCCGGCACGCCAGGGCCGGCCTCGGGTACCTCGCCGACCGGCTCATCGAGATCGCCCCGCGGATCCCCGTACGGGACCTCGCGACGCTGCGCAGGCAGTTCCCGGGCCTCGGCCCCGAACAGCTCGCGGACAAGCTCGTCGCGGGCGCGGCGAACGCGTCGGCGACGGTCGGGGCGGGCGTGGGAGCCGCGGCGATGCTGCCCATTCCGCCCGCGATGCCCACGGAACTGGCCGCGGAGATCACCGGGGTCGCGGCGATCGAACTGAAGCTGATCGCCGAGCTCCACGAGGTCTACGGCGTGCGGCCGGCGGGCAACCTCAAGGACCGCAGCAGCGCCTATCTGAAGTCGTGGTCCGAGGAGCGCGGCATCGACCCCATGAAGCCGAACACGGTCAACGCCGCTCTCGGCGGGCAGATGAAGCGCGAGCTGCGCCAGCAGATCATGAAGCGCATGGTGCGCAACCTGCCGAACCTGATGCCCTTCATGGTGGGCGCCGCGGTCGGCGCGGCCATGAACCGGCGGGACACCAAGAAGCTCGCCGCCCGGATCCGGGCGGACCTGCGGAAGTTGCAGGTGCCCTGGGACCGCCTGACGGAGCTGCCGCCCCTGGAGCGGCCCGCGGACGCGTTGCCGATGGAGAACGGCCGGTACAAGGGGTTCGGGCACTGAGCGGCCCCCGACGGGCCACCCCGGCGCCGCCTACGCGGCGACGGCCGCTTCCCGTGCCGTCCTGATCGCCTCCGCCAGCCGCTGCGGCTCGCGCGTCGACAGGTACAGGTAGGGCGTGGGGTCCGCGGGGTCGCTGACCTCCACCCGCAGGGCCGTGGGGACGTAGGCGCGCAGCAGCATGAAGGCGCGGGTGTCGGCCTTGTGCGTGCGCCAGGCCCGGGCCTCCTCCGGGCTCAGGACCTCCGCCTCACCCAGCGCCGTGACCGGGATCTTCGCCTCGCCCGCGATCAGGGCGCCGCCCACCACGCGGATGCGGACCGAGCCGTACGAACTCGCCGCCACCGCCGCGGTGGCCGTCCCGCCGACCAGACCGCCCAGCATCGGCAGCGTGCCGAAGGGCAGCAGGATCAGGGCGAGTGAGCCCCCGGCCAGGAAGCTGATCAGCCACCAGGAGCGGGGCGCGGTGAGGCGTTCTTCGTAAGGGGCGGCGGAAAGCTGCATGACGTCAAGCTTGGCACGGTGTCCGCGCGCCGCCAGGATCAGGGGGGCCAGCGCGCAGCGCTGCCAGGCAGGGCGGTGGTGGGAGACGGGCGGGCGGGTAAGGTCTGCGGCTGTGAGTGGTACATCCCCAGCTCTGACGCCTCCCGCCGACGCGACGAAGCCCGTGCGGCACGCCGACGCCCCCGCCCCCGGTGAGCTCCTCGGCGCGCACTACGGCCAGTGCTTCGGCTGCGGCGGTGAGCAGCCGCACGGGCTGCACCTGGAAGCGCGGGCCGGCCAAGGGGTGTCGATCACCGCCGAGTTCACCGTCCGGCCCGAACACCAGGGCGCCCCCGGCCTCGCGCACGGCGGGGTGCTCGCGACGGCCCTGGACGAGACGCTCGGCTCGCTGAACTGGCTGCTGCGCACCATCGCCGTGACCGGCCGGCTGGAGACCGACTTCGTGCGGCCGGTGCCGGTGGGCACCACGCTGCACCTCGCGGCCGAGGTGACCGCCGTGGCCGGACGGAAGATCTACTCCTCGGCCACCGGACGCATAGGCGCCCCCGACGGTCCGGTCGCCGTCCGCGCCGACGCCCTCTTCGTCGAGGTCAAGGTCGATCACTTCATCGACCACGGCCGCGAGGAGGAGATCCAGGCCGCCATGAACGACCCCGACCAGATCAGGCGCGCCCGCGCCTTCGAGGTGAACCCGTGAGCCGCGACCCCGTGAACGTGCTGATCCGGCGCGTCGATGCGGACGTACCGCTTCCGACGTATGCGCACCCCGGTGACGCGGGAGCCGATCTGCGGACCACCGAGGCCCGCGAACTGGCGCCCGGAGAGCGGGCCGTGCTGCCGACCGGGGTGTCTGTCGCACTGCCTGACGGGTACGCGGCCTTCGTGCACCCACGTTCCGGCCTCGCCGCCCGCTGCGGTGTCGCCCTGGTGAATGCCCCAGGGACGGTTGATGCCGGGTACCGTGGGGAGATCAAGGTGATCGTGGTGAATCTCGACCCGCGCGAGAGCGTGCGGTTCGAGCGCTTCGACCGGATTGCCCAACTGGTCGTCCAGCAGGTCGAGAGGGTCCGCTTCCAGGAGGTCGCGGAGCTTCCCGACTCGGTGCGGGCCGAGGGGGGCTTCGGGTCCACCGGCGGCCATGCCGCGGTGGGCGACGAGAGCGGCACAAGCGGTCATGCCGCCGTCGGCGGCAAGGCGGGTGGGAATCGATACGCTTCGGTCGTATCCGACCGGGAAGGACAGTGACGTGTTCGGACGTCGCAACAAGAAGGGTGCCGCCGAGGACGCGGCCGGCGAGGCCGAGCAGGTCGTCGACAGCGTCGAAACTGAGGCGGACGAAGAGGTCGGGCGCGAGCGGGTGCGGCTGGAGCCGGAGCCGCGGCCCGACGGACCGTGGGACAGCACCGAGGTGCGGGACGCGGCCGAGGGCCGGGTCGACCTGGGCGGGCTGCTGGTGCCGGGAGTCGACGGCATGGAGCTGCGGGTGGAGGTCGCCGGTGACGCGATCGTCGCGGCGACCGTGGTCCTGCGGGACAGCGCCATCCAGCTCCAGGCCTTCGCCGCTCCCAAGCGCGAGGGTATCTGGGGCGAGGTGCGCGAGGAGATCGCCGGCGGCATCACGCAGCAGGGCGGCATCGTCGACGAGGTCGAGGGCCCGCTCGGCTGGGAGCTGCGGGCCCAGGTGCCGGTGCAGCTGCCGGACGGCACGGGCGGCTTCCAGGTCGTCCGGTTCGTCGGTGTGGACGGGCCCCGCTGGTTCCTGCGCGGTGTGATCTCGGGTCAGGGCGCGGTGCAGCCGCAGGCGGCCGGACTGCTGGAGAACATCTTCCGGGACACGGTCGTGGTCCGCGGTGAGGGCCCGATGGCCCCCCGCGATCCCATCGTCCTCAAGCTGCCGAACGACGCGCAGATGGTGCCCGAGGGCGTCCAGCAGGACGACCAGGGCAGCTCGCGCTTCTCCGGCGGCATGGGGCAGCTCCAGCGCGGACCGGAGATCACCGAGGTCCGCTGACCGAAGGCCGAGGCGAGGGCCGCATCCCGGTGGGGGTGCGGCCCTTTCGCGTACGGCCGTCCGCGCGTGCCGGTGTCCGGTGCGCCGCAGCCGGGGCCCGCCGTCCGGTGCGTCAGGGTTCTGTCAAAGGCGCCTCCCGGCCCCCTGCCTGTCCGCTTTGCCTGGAACGTTGGCCGTAAGGTCGACGCTGCGTACGCAGCATTTTGCGAAAGACGGACAATGAGGCCATGGCACGCGGCAAGCTTCGGATCTACCTCGGCGCGGCACCGGGGGTGGGCAAGACGTACGCCATGCTCTCCGAGGCCCATCGCCGGGTGGAGCGCGGCACGGACTGCGTGGTGGCCTTCGTCGAGCACCACGACCGGTCGCGGACCGAGGTGATGCTGCACGGCCTGGAGCAGGTCCCGCGCAAGCGGCTGGAGTACCGCGGCGCGACCTTCACCGAGATGGACGTGGACGCCGTCCTGGCCCGCCACCCGCAGGTCGCGCTGGTGGACGAACTCGCCCACACGAACGTCCCGGGCTCGCGCAACGCCAAGCGCTGGCAGGACGTCGAGGAACTGCTCGCGGCGGGCATCCATGTGGTGTCGACCGTCAACATCCAGCATCTGGAGTCGCTCGGCGACGTGGTGGAGTCGATCACGGGGGTGCGGCAGCAGGAGACGGTGCCCGACGAGGTGGTACGGCGGGCGGATCAGATCGAGCTTGTCGACATGTCGCCGCAGGCGCTGCGCCGTCGGATGGCGCACGGGAACGTCTACCGGCCCGACAAGGTGGACGCGGCGCTGTCGAACTACTTCCGGCCGGGGAATCTGACCGCGCTGCGGGAGCTGGCGCTGCTGTGGGTGGCGGATCGGGTCGACGAGTATCTGAAGCAGTACCGCAGTGAGCACCGGGTGTCGAAGATCTGGGGTTCGCGGGAGCGGATCGTGGTGGGTCTGACGGGCGGTCCGGAGGGGCGGACGCTGATCCGCAGGGCGGCGCGGCTGGCGGAGAAGGGCGCCGGGGGCGAGGTGCTCGCCGTGTACATAGCGCGCAGCGACGGGCTGACGGCGGCGTCACCGAAGGAGCTGGCGGTGCAGCGGACGCTGGTGGAGGACCTCGGCGGGACGTTTCATCATGTCGTCGGGGACGACATACCGGCCGCGTTGCTGGAGTTCGCGCGGGGGGTGAACGCCACGCAGATCGTGCTGGGCTCCTCGCGGCGCAAGGCCTGGCAATACGTCTTCGGGCCGGGCGTCGGCGCGACCGTGGCCCGGGAGTCCGGCCCCGACCTGGACGTGCACATCGTGACGCACGACGAGGCGGGCAAGGGGCGGGGACTTCCCGTCGCCCGCGGCGCGCGGCTGGGGCGCGCCCGGATCATCTGGGGCTGGGCCGTCGGCCTGGCCGGTCCGGCGATCCTCGCGGTGGTGCTGAACACCGTCGACCTCGGCCTCGCCAACAACGTGCTGCTGTTCCTGGCGCTGACGGTGGCGGCGGCGCTGCTCGGCGGGCTGCTGCCGGCCCTCGGTGCGGCGGCCTTCGGATCGTTCCTGCTGAACTACTTCTTCACCCCGCCCCTGCACCGGCTGACCATCTCCGACTCCAGGAACATCGTCGCGTTGGTCATCTTCGTGGCCGTCGCGGTGTCGGTGGCGTCGGTGGTGGACCTCGCCGCCCGGCGCACCCACCAGGCGGCCCGGCTGCGGGCGGAGTCGGAGATCCTGTCCTTCCTCGCGGGCAACGTGCTGCGCGGCGAGACCACTCTGGAGGCGCTGCTGGAGCGGGTGCGCGAGACCTTCGGCATGGAGTCGGCCGCGCTGCTGGAGCGCGAGAGCGACGTCGACCCGTGGACCTGCGTGGGCCGCGTGGGAGTCGGCGGGCCGGTGGAGCGCCCGGAGGACGCGGACGTGGACATGCCGGTCGGGGACCACCTGGCGCTGGCGCTGACCGGACGGGTGCTGCCGGCGGAGGACCGCCGGGTGCTGGCCGCGTTCGCCGCCCAGGCCGTGGTCGTGCTGGACCGCCGCCGGCTCCAGGAGGAGGCCGACCAGGCCCGGGCGCTGGCCGAGGGCAACCGCATCCGTACGGCGCTGCTGGCCGCCGTCAGCCATGACCTGCGTACGCCCCTGGCCGGGATCAAGGCGTCCGTCTCCAGCCTGCGGTCGGACGACGTGGCGTGGTCCGAGGAGGACCGGGCGGAGCTGCTCGAAGGCATCGAGGCGGGCGCCGACCGGCTCGATCACCTGGTCGGCAACCTGCTCGACATGTCCCGCCTGCAGACCGGCACGGTCACGCCGATCGTCCGCGAGATCGACCTGGACGAGGTCGTGCCGATGGCGCTGGGCGGCGTACCCGAGGACAGCGTGATCCTGGACGTGCCGGAGAGCCTGCCGATGGTCCGGGTGGACGCCGGGCTGCTGGAGCGGGCGGTGGCGAACATCGTGGAGAACGCCGTCAAGTACAGCCCGGACGGTACGCCGGTGCTGGTCGCCGCCAGCGCCCTCGCCGACCGCGTCGAGGTGCGCGTCGTGGACCGGGGCCCCGGGGTGCCGGACGATGTGAAGGAACGCATCTTCGAGCCGTTCCAGCGGTACGGCGACGCCCCGCGCGGTGCCGGGGTCGGTCTCGGCCTCGCGGTCGCCCGCGGCTTCGCGGAGGCGATGGACGGCACCCTGAACGCCGAGGACACACCCGGCGGCGGCCTCACCATGGTCCTCACCCTGCGCGCGGGGACGCGTCCCGAGACCCTCTCCGTACCTTCAGAAAGGCAGGCCTCATGGTGAGTTCCACTGGGGGTGCTCCCCAGACCCCCAGAGTGCTCGTGGTCGACGACGAGCCGCAGATCGTGCGCGCGCTGGTGATCAACCTCAGGGCACGCAAGTACGAGGTCGACGCGGCCCACGACGGGGCGTCCGCCCTCCAGCTCGCCGCCGCCCGCCACCCTGACGTCGTGGTCCTCGACCTGGGGCTGCCCGACATGGACGGCGTCGAGGTGATCAGGGGACTGCGCGGCTGGACCCGGGTACCGATCATCGTGCTGTCGGCGCGGCACTCCTCCGACGAGAAGGTCGAGGCGCTCGACGCCGGCGCGGACGACTACGTCACCAAGCCGTTCGGCATGGACGAGCTGCTCGCCCGGCTGCGGGCCGCAGTGCGCCGTGCCGAGCCCGCCGGGGCCGGTGAGGACGAGGTGGTCGTGGAGACGGACGAGTTCACCGTCGACCTCGCCGCGAAGAAGGTCAACCGGGGCGGCCGGGACGTACGGCTGACGCCCACGGAGTGGCATCTGCTGGAGGTGCTGGTGCGCAACACCGGCCGGCTGGTCAGCCAGAAGCAGTTGCTCCAGGAGGTGTGGGGGCCGTCGTACGGGACGGAGACGAACTATCTGCGCGTGTACATGGCCCAACTGCGGCGGAAGCTGGAGGCCGACCCGTCGCATCCCAAGCACTTCATGACGGAGCCCGGGATGGGCTACCGCTTCGAGAAGTGAGCCGGGGCGCGAGCCAGGGCGCGACTCCGGGCGCGAGTCGGGGCCGTGCGGTCGGTTCGCGCGGTGGGACCGGGGTAGGTGACTGGGGGTACGTTGCTGTCAGTCACCCCGGTAGGCTTCAGACATGAGTGCTGTTCCTCGTTCCGACAAGCCGGTGGGCCGGTTCCGGCGCATGCTCGACCGGCTCTCCTCCTCGCAGGAGGACCTGGAGTCCGAGGAGCTGCGGGAGGACGCCGAGACCGCGGGCTGTACGCGCATCGGCGACTGTCACGACCGGCAGATCGTCACCGTTACTGGTACCTTGCGCACGGTCACGCTGCGTCCGCGCGCGGGAGTCCCGGCCCTGGAGGCCGAGCTGTTCGACGGCTCCGCCGCACTGGATGTGGTGTGGCTCGGACGGCGCTCCATCGTCGGAATAGAACCGGGGCGCAAGCTGATCGCATCGGGCCGGATCTCGATGAGCCGGGGCCGCCGGGTGCTGTTCAACCCCAAGTACGAACTGAGACCCCTCGGACGGGAGTAGCCGGTGACGTCGCTCGACAAGCCGACTGAACACACCGAAGACACGGAGCACGAAGCCAGGGCAGTGACGGAGGCCGCGCTGTTCGAGGCTTTCGGCGGCGTGCGGGGCATGATCGAGACGGTGCTGCCGGGCCTCCTCTTCGTGACGATCTTCACGATCAACAAGGACCTGCACCTGTCGGCGCTCGCCGCACTCGGTGTGTCCGTGCTGCTCGTGGTGGTCCGCCTGGCGACGAGGGACACCGTCAAGCACGCCTTCAGCGGTGTCTTCGGCGTGGCCTTCGGCGTCGTGTTCGCGATGATGACCGGCAATGCCAAGGACTTCTATCTGCCCGGCATGCTGTACACGCTGGGCCTGGCCCTCGCCTACATCATCACGACGCTGGCCGGTGTCCCGCTGATCGGGCTGATGCTCGGCCCGGTCTTCAAGGAGAACCTCTCCTGGCGTACCCGGAACCCGGGCCGCAAGAGGGCGTACGCCAAGGCCAGCTGGGCGTGGGGTCTGATCCTCCTCGCCAAGTGCGCGATCCTCTTCCCGCTGTACTGGTGGGCCGACACCACGCAGCTCGGCTGGGTGCTGGTCGCGCTGAAGATCCCGCCCTTCCTGCTGGCGGTGTGGCTGACCTGGGTCTTCCTGGCCAAAGCGCCACCGCCCATCGACGTCTTCGCCGAGATGGAGGCGGAGGAGAAGCGCCGCGAGGCGGAGGAAGAGCGACGCGGAGCCTAGGCCTCGGCGGTCAGCGGGTGGCCGGGCGGCACGGCATGGGTTCTCGGCTGGTAGCTGGGCTGGCTGTGCAGCATGAGTCCGCCGAGCTGGTGCTCGGGGCGCCCGAGCAGGCAGCCGGGGGCGGCGCCACGTGGCGCCGACAAGCTGGTACCTGGGGCCGCTGGCCGGCCGAGCGGGTTTTCGGCGGTGCGGCCCGGGTGGGTGGCTGAGCGGCTGTCCGGCCGGGTGGCCGGGTTGGCTGGGCTGGTGTCCGGCGGGACGGCCCCAGGGATGTCCGGGTCCCCGAGTCGAACCCCGGGCTCGACGCGCGAGGGCGCCCTGCGGGTTGCAGGGCGCCCTCGGTGTTGTTGTGGGTGGGTGGCTAGTCCGCCGGGTTTTCGCGGCGGACCGACAGCAGGTCCTCCAGTTGCTCCTCGCGGGCCTGCGCGGCCACGAAGAGCAGTTCGTCGCCCGCCTCCAGGGAGTCCTCCCGGGACGGGGTGAGGACGCGGGTGCCGCGGATGATCGTGACCAGGGAGGTGTCCTCGGGCCATTCCACGTCACCGACCTGGGTGCCGGCCAGGGCCGACTCCTCCGGCAGCGTCAGCTCGACGAGGTTGGCGTCACCGTGGCTGAAGCGCAGCAGGCGGACCAGGTCACCGACGCTGACCGCCTCCTCGACCAGGGCGGACATGAGGCGAGGCGTGGAGACGGCGACGTCTACGCCCCAGGACTCGTTGAACAGCCACTCGTTCTTCGGGTTGTTGACGCGGGCGACGACGCGCGGGACGCCGTACTCCGTCTTGGCCAGCAGGGAGACGACCAGGTTCACCTTGTCGTCGCCCGTCGCGGCGATCACGACGTTGCAGCGCTGGAGCGCTGCCTCGTCCAGGGACGTGATCTCGCAGGCGTCGGCCAGCAGCCACTCGGCCTGCGGGACGCGCTCGACCGAGATGGCGGTCGGCGCCTTGTCGACGAGCAGGACCTCGTGGCCGTTCTCCAGCAGCTCACCGGCGATCGACCGGCCGACCGCGCCGGCTCCGGCAATGGCGACGCGCATCAGTGACCGCCCTCCAACTCGGGTCCCTCGGCGAACGACGCCTCGACCTTCTCGACGTCGTCGCTGCGCATCATCACGTGCACGAGGTCACCCTCCTGCAGCACGGTCTGCGACGTGGGCAGTATGGCCTCGCCGAGTCGGGTGAGGAACGCCACACGGACGCCCGTCTCCTCCTGCAGCTTGCTGATCTTGTGGCCGACCCAGGCGCTGGAGGCGTGCACCTCGGCGAGCTGGACGCCGCCGGTGGGGTCGCGCCACAGCGGCTCGGAACCGGACGGCAGCAGCCGGCGCAGCATCTGGTCCGCCGTCCAGCGGACGGTGGCGACCGTCGGGATGCCGAGGCGCTGGTAGACCTCGGCGCGGCGGGGGTCGTAGATACGGGCGGCGACGTTCTCGACACCGAACATCTCGCGGGCCACTCGGGCGGCGATGATGTTGGAGTTGTCGCCGCTGGAGACCGCGGCGAAGGCGCCCGCCTCCTCGATGCCGGCCTCGCGCAGGGTGTCCTGGTCGAAGCCGACGCCGGTGACCCTGCGGCCACCGAAAGAGGAGCCCAGTCGTCGGAAGGCGGTGGGGTCCTGGTCGATCACGGCGACCGTGTGCCCCTGTTGCTCCAGGGTCTGGGCGAGAGCGGAACCCACTCTGCCGCAGCCCATGATGACGATGTGCACGACCGTCCTTCCGAGGTCAGGGATGTTGACTTGGCTTGAAACAGGGTCTCAGACCGCCGACCAAGCTACACACGCGCGGTCCGCGGCGGGGACCCCTGTGCACGGTTCGCGCTGATCAACGCCGGCTGATGCTCCAGACGCTGAGGACGGTGAGGATACCGAGGACCACCAGCGAGGCGAGGGCGCCGATGAGCTCTGCGGCCGCGGGCATGGGACCTCCGGGGTCGAGGGGGAGGGGGAAGGGGGGAGAGGAGGGAGGGAGCGGGGAAGGCGGAGAGGGGAAGGCGTGGCGGGGGAGGCGTAGGGTGCATTCGGGAAGACCGTACGAAAACGTGGTCGAAACGGTCGTACGGAAAGGGTTTTGTCATATAGACATGTGGGCGGTCGTGTCGGCCGGATCCGTGCCCTGACCTGCCGGGTATTTCACTCGGGGGGCAGATGCGGGGAGGCCGGTAGGCGGTCCCCTGTTCGAAGGCTTACGATCCTCTGTTGTGTCCAAACTGACCGACGTGCCCAAACGGATCCTGATCGGGCGCGCGCTGCGCAGTGACCGGCTTGGAGAAACGCTCCTGCCGAAGCGCGTCGCACTCCCCGTCTTCGCTTCCGACCCGCTCTCCTCCGTGGCCTACGCGCCAGGCGAGGTGCTGCTGGTCCTGTCCATCGCGGGTTTGTCGGCCTACCACTTCAGTCCCTGGATCGCCGTCGCGGTCGTCGTGCTGATGTTCACGGTCGTGGCCTCCTACCGGCAGAACGTCCACGCCTACCCGAGCGGTGGCGGTGACTACGAGGTCGCGACCACCAACCTCGGCCCCAAGGCCGGTCTCACCGTCGCCAGCGCCCTGCTCGTCGACTACGTCCTGACCGTCGCCGTCTCCATCTCCTCCGGGATCGAGAACCTCGGCTCCGCGATCCCGTTCGTCGTCGAACACAAGGTGTTCTGCGCCTCGGCCGTGATCGTGCTGCTGACCCTGATGAACCTGCGCGGGGTCAAGGAGTCGGGCAAGCTGTTCGCGATCCCCACGTACGTCTTCGTCACGGGCGTCTTCATCATGATCGCCTGGGGTTCCTTCCGCGGCCTGGTGCTCGGCGAGACGATGCGGGCGCCGACGGCCGACTTCGAGATCAAGCCCGAGCACCAGGGCCTCGCGGGCTTCGCGCTGGTCTTCCTGCTGCTGCGGGCCTTCTCCTCCGGCTGCGCCGCGCTCACCGGCGTGGAGGCGATCTCCAACGGCGTCCCGGCCTTCCGCAAGCCCAAGTCGCGCAACGCCGCCACCACGCTGGCGCTGATGGGCCTGCTGGCCGTCACCATGTTCTGCGGCATCATCGGCCTCGCCATGGCGTCCAACGTGCGGATGGCCGAGAACCCGGCCCACGACCTGCTCGACAAGGGCGTCCCGGTTGGCTCCGACTACGTCCAGAACCCGGTGATCTCGCAGGTCGCCGAGGCGGTGTTCGGCAAGGGCAGCTTCCTGTTCATCGTGCTGGCCGCGGCCACCGCGCTGGTGCTGTTCCTGGCCGCGAACACGGCGTACAACGGCTTCCCGGTGCTCGGCTCGATCCTCGCCCAGGACCGCTACCTCCCGCGCCAGCTGCACACGCGCGGCGACCGCCTCGCCTTCTCCAACGGCATCGTGCTGCTGGCAGGCGCCGCCGCGCTGCTGGTGTGGGTCTACGGCGCCGACTCCACGCGTCTGATCCAGCTGTACATCGTCGGTGTGTTCGTCTCCTTCACGCTCAGCCAGATCGGCATGGTCCGGCACTGGAACCGCCATCTGGCCACGGAGACCGACCTCGCCAAGCGCCGCCACATGGTCCGCTCCCGCGCGATCAACACGTTCGGCGCCTTCTTCACCGGCCTGGTCCTGGTCGTCGTCCTGGTCACCAAGTTCACCCACGGCGCCTGGGTCGCGCTGCTCGGCATGGTGATCTTCTACGCGACGATGACCGCGATCCGCCGCCACTACGACCACGTGGCCAAGGAACTCGCCGCCCCGGACGGCCCGAGCGACGACAGCGTCCGGCCGTCGCGGATCCACTCGGTGGTGCTCATCTCCAAGATCCACCGCCCGGCGCTGCGCGCCCTCGCCTATGCCAAGCTGCTGCGCGCGGACACCCTTGAGGCGCTCAGCGTCAACGTCGACCCGGCCGACACCAAGGCACTGCGCGACGAGTGGGAGCGGCGTGGGATCACCGTGCCGCTCAAGGTGCTGGACTCGCCGTACCGCGAGGTCACGCGGCCGGTCATCGAGTACGTGAAAAGCCTGCGGCGGGAGTCGCCGCGGGACGTGGTGTCCGTGATCATCCCGGAGTACGTGGTCGGGCACTGGTACGAACACCTGCTGCACAACCAGAGCGCGCTGCGGCTGAAGGGCCGGCTGCTGTTCACGCCGGGTGTGATGGTGACGTCGGTGCCGTACCAGCTGGAGTCGTCGGAGGTGGCGAAGAAGCGGGCCGGCAGGCGGCAGGACTGGAACGCTCCCGGTGCGGTGCGGCGGGGGCCGGCGCAGGAGCAGGCCAAGGAGCAGACGAAGGAGCCCAGCGGCAAGGAGTGAGCGGGGTGGGGCCCGCCGAGGCCTGAGGGCCGGGGGCTGGCCCCCGGCCCCCGACGCACCGGGGCCTGGGGCCCGGGGAAGCAGCGGCGCAGGGGTGCCGAGGCATCCCTGTCCCCGGCCGCCGACCTTCCGGGGGCCCGGGGATGCAGCGGCGCAGGGGTGCCGAGGAGGGGGGTGCCGGAGTGCCTCGTGCTGGAGTGGTGGGGCGCCGGGGTGCCGGACTGCTGGGTGCCGGAGTGGTGGGGCGCCGGGGTGCCGGACTGCTGGGTGCCGGAGTGGTGGGGCGCCGGGGTGCCGGACTGCTGGGTGCCGGAGCGGTGGGCCGCCAGGGTGCAGGGGTGGTGCCGGGGTACAGGCGCGCAGGCGCGCAGGGGTGCCGCGGTGCCGGGGTGACGGAGCGGTGGGGCGCCAGGGTGCCGCGGTGCCAGGGTGCCGCGGTGCCGGGGTGCCGGGGTGCGGGCTCGTGTCAGTTTCGCCGTCTCCGGAGCACGTAGACTGGTGGGCTGTTGTCCGGTCGTACCCCCCTCTCGCATCTGGAGCGCCCCCGCCATGCAGGCAGAACCGAAGAAACCGCAGGTGGGGTCGCTCGTCGGGGAGGAGTACGAAGTCGAGGTCGGCCCCGTCGCCCACGGCGGGCACTGCATCGCGCGCACCGAGGCGGGCCAGGTGCTGTTCGTCCGGCACGCGCTGCCCGGTGAGCGGGTCGTCGCCCGGGTGACCGAGGGCGAGGAGGGCGCGCGCTACCTGCGGGCGGACGCGGTCCAGGTGCTCATGGCGTCCAAGGACCGCGTCGAGGCGCCCTGCCCCTACGCCGGCCCCGGCCGGTGCGGCGGCTGCGACTGGCAGCACGCCAAGCCGGGGGCGCAGCGGCGGCTCAAGGGCGAGGTCGTCGCCGAGCAGTTGCAGCGGCTCGCCGGGCTCACGCCGGAGGAGGCGGGCTGGGACGGCACGGTGATGCCGGCCGAGGGCGACAAGCTTCCTGCGGGTCAGGTGCCGCAGTGGCGGACGCGCGTGCAGTACGCGGTGGACGCCACGGGTCGCGCCGGTCTGCGCCGGCACCGCTCGCACGAGGTGGAGCCGATCGACCACTGCATGATCGCGGCCGAGGGCGTCAGCGAGCTGGGCATCGAGAAGCGTGAGTGGCCCGGGATGGCGTCGGTCGAGGCGATCGCCGCGACGGGGTCGCAGGACCGGCAGGTGATCCTGACGCCACGGCCGGGGGCACGGCTGCCGATCGTGGAGCTGGACCGGCCGGTGTCGGTGATGCGGGTCGAGGAGAAGGACGGCGGCGTGCACCGCGTCCACGGCCGGCCCTTCGTCCGGGAGCGGGCGGACGACCACACCTACCGGGTCGGTTCGGGCGGCTTCTGGCAGGTCCACCCGAAGGCGGCGGACACGCTGGTGACGGCGGTCATGCAGGGCCTGCTGCCGCGCAAGGGCGACATGGCGCTCGACCTGTACTGCGGCGTCGGCCTGTTCGCGGGCGCGCTGGCCGACCGGCTGGGGGAGAAGGGTGCCGTGCTCGGCATCGAGTCCGGCAAGCGGGCGGTGGAGGACGCGCGGCACAACCTCGCGGACTTCGACCGCGTGCGGATCGAGCAGGGCAAGGTCGAGTCGGTCCTGCCGCGCACGGGCATCACGGAGGTCGACCTCATCGTCCTGGACCCGCCGCGGGCGGGGGCTGGACGCAAGACGGTGGAGCATCTGGCGTCGCTGGGGGCTCGGCGGATCGCTTATGTGGCGTGCGATCCGGCGGCGTTGGCGCGGGACTTGGGGTACTTCCGGGATGGGGGGTATCGGGTGCGGATGCTTCGGGCGTTCGATCTGTTTCCGATGACGGCGCACGTGGAGTGCGTGGCGATTCTTGAGCCCGCCGAAAAAGGGCTTTGACCTGCGGATTTCCTGTGATGCTCAGGTCAGGCTGGGTGTGCTCGACCTGTTTTCCGAAGTCCACCGCGTGGAACATGATGCAGGTTCCCGCCACATGTCTCACCTGCGGTTTCGCAGCGGGGCGCGGGTCGAGAACGCTCTGCCTCAACTCCGTGAGGGACGGGTTCGGGAAACGTCTTGACGCTCGTTCGACGCTGTTTCTCTACAGGGGCTCTCGGAGATCGTGCAGAACGCCCTGGACCTCGACGCCACGTGAGTACGCATTCTGACGACGGAACGGGAATTCGTCGTCGCCCACAACTGCAGTACCGTACGGCTGCCGGACGTTCTGGCCCTGGCGATGCCTTGGCTGACCAGCAAGGCAGACGTGCAGAGCAGCCCGAGCCCACCGGCAGGTTCGGGATCGGCCTGACGCCCGTCCAGTCCCTCTCCCCGCATCTGGAGGTTCACTGCGGGCACCACCGGTTCCGTGTCGGGGAGCTTGTCGAGTGGGGGCAGCGTGCTGTTCTTCCTCGGCAGTGTCGGCAGTGTCATGCACCTGGACGAGCAGGGTACTGCCAGCACCGGCTGGCACTCGTCCGAGAGGTCAGCGAGTTGTTCGAGGACGTGTTGGGTGCGCCGAGCGTCGACTTGGAGACCGGCGAGGCGCGCCAGCGACGGGTCCCGGTGGTTGGTGCGCCGTATGACCGTTCCCATCCCTCCGGGACCACCCGGTCCCACAGGCGGTGGGGTCCATTACCGAAATCGCTGTGGCTCGTCCTCTGTGCGGCTGACCGGGGCACGATGCCCGACTGATCCCGGGCGGTTTCGTGTTCCTGTTGACGCTGTCGTTTTGGCGTCAGCCGACGAGTTCCCTCGGCGGCGACTGCGGCGACTGCGGCGACTGCGGCGACTGCGGCGACTGCGGCGACTGCGGCACCGGTGCCGGTGCCGGTGTCTTCGGCTTCGGTTTGAAGAGGAAGCGGTCGATCGGAGGACGGGTCAGGGGACGCGCCAGGCGTCGCACCAGCGGGCTGCCGAGGATGGCTGCCAGGGCGACCGCGCTCAGGAACATGACGGCTTGCTCGGAGCGGGTGTCGATGCGGTCGGCGTAGCCCAGGACCAGGAAGGGACGGATGAACAACGGGTGGAGCAGGTAGATGGTGAAGCCTGCGGCGCCCATTGACGTGATGTAGGGGATGCGCCGGTTCGGGGTGACTCGGAGCAGGCAGAGCACCAGAGCTGCCGACGCAACCAGGATGAAGAGCCGGGGGAACCAGGCGAGCTCGATGGGCAGAGGCACGTCCTCGTATGGCACTGCGGAGTGAGGCCATGGCCGCCAGACAAGGAATGCGCCGGCGAGACCGGCGATCAGCCCGGCCCAGGCGATGGGCAGGGTGTGTCGCGAGGTGAACCACGAGGCGAACAGGGTGCCTTGACCGAGGCGCCAACCCAGGTAGAACAGGGGCAAATACATCAGGGTCCGAGCCCCCGCGTAGTTGTCGCCGATCTCGCCGAAGTAGCCGGCCGCGAGCGCGAGTCCCGTCGTGCAGAGCAGCGGATACTGCAGCTGGGTTATGAGGGGGAGCAGGAGCCGCCACCACAGCAGGGCCATCAGGAACCACAGAGTCCAGGGCCATCGGCTCAGGTGGAAGGTGAACTCCATACCGAGCAGGACCTTCTCCGTCGAGAGCAGGATCCAGCACAGTGTGGCGGGGACGATGATCCTTCCGACGAGGGCGCGCGCGTACCTTGAATCCAGTCGGCTGCCTTGACTGAACACCCCTGCGAGGATGACGAAAGCGGGGACGCGCAGCGGCCACATGGTGATGTTGAAGGTTTCGAGCAGTCCACCCTCCGGTACGGCCGGCCCGGTAGTGTGCAGTACCACGATCAACGTCGCGGACAGCGCCCTCACATTGTCCCAACGCGGGACTCTGTCAATCACCGAAGCGGCCTGAATCCGCTCCTGCTGTGGAAGTGCCATAACTGTCCGAAGCCTCCGACACGAATCCAGTGTGCGCCCAACACAGGGAACGCCACCGGTTGACCGGGGGCGGAATCGTCGCGCCGTGGGGCCAGGAGAGCATAAGTGATCAGTGCGGTAAACGTAAAACTTAGTTGCGCCTTTTCCTGTCCCGTCGCCGTGCCCTACCTCCGCTCTCACCCCCCAGCGGCCAAGCCCAATTCATGGCCGCCTGGCTCACGTCAAGGAGGCTCTACACGTCGGCCCAAACCGGTGGCAAGGGAGAGCACTTGAATCTCTGCATCCATCCATCAACCGCAAGTGAACAAGGGAATTATTCAAGGGAAACTTGCTGCGAATTCTCAGCCTTTCGGGCTCAGATCTCTTCCGGATTGGTCAGCTCTCGCGCCTCGGCAATGGGACGCCTTACTTCTGTTTGCAACGCAATGAGTCATAGAACGTCACGTTATGAACGACGCCCGAATAGTTGCTGTGTCGTTGGTCGCGCACTCAATGATCGAGATCGCTTCAGGTCATGCCCATGTCGCCAAGATGCTCTCGTCTTCATGTGTTTCTCCTGTGAGCGGGATGGGTGGACCGGCTGGGGAAGATACGCCGCATGTGCGCGACGGGAGCGCTGTCTGCAGTGCTCCTGGTGGCGGGGTTGATCTCAGGACAGACGCCGGTGGCTGCGGCTGTCGTGCCCCTCGGGACGGAGTCCGACTTCAACGGTGACGGGACACGGGACACGGTGATCGCCGATCCCGAGGCGAGCGTAGGAGGGTGGAGCGGGCAGGCTCGGTCCACGTTGTGTACGGCGGCGGGGAGGGGCACCTTGGAGCTGACGCAGGCGCTCGCGTCTGTGCCGGACGAGCCGGAGCCGGGTGACCAGTTCGGGTTCTCGCTCGCGGTCTACGACGCCAACCTCGACGGGTGCAGCGATCTGGTGGTGGGCATTCCGTACGAGGACATCGGCCCGGTCAAGGACGGAGGCAGCGTCCATCTCCTGTACGGCGCCACAACCGGGCTCGGAAGTGGCGTTGCGGCCGAGGAGTTCTGTCAGGGCACGGTTCTCTCCGGGTATCCGCAACCGACGGATGGAATAGCGCAGAACACGACGGGCGTCGCCAGCGAACCTGAGATCAGCGACGGCTTCGGTACCTCGCTGGCCATGGTGCCGCATCGGCCTTCCGGCGCCGCCTCGACAACGGAGTCCCTGCTCGCGGTGGGCGTGCCCAACGAAGACACGCCGGTCGGCACAGACATGGGTGTCGTGCACATCTTCCGGGAACTGCTGGGCCCTGCCCTGCGCGAGATCGGCGAACAGGGTCTCCTTTTGTGATCGTCGCCCACGGCCCGGCAGAGAATCCTCCGCCAGGCCACTGGCCCGGACGGCGAGGAGCGGCTCGGTGCCGCCGTCCGGGAGCCTGGCCTGCGGTCCCCTCGCCCAACTCAGCGGCGGCGCAGCAGCCGCTGTGCCAGGCGCCGGCAGCGGTCCCGCCACGACGACCGGGGCACACGGTGCATCGAGGCAAGGATCAGTGCCCGCTCCTGGGGCGTGGCGCCGCGCGTCAGCCAGATCAGCGAGGCGTGCCGCACCGTGGTCCGCGCGAGCATGAGCGCGGCGGTCACGGCGCCGGTCGGTCCGTAGAGGTGGGGCAGTGCGTGCAGCAGGTCGAGCATCGTGTCGAGGGCCATGTCCGGCTCCCTGTCGCTACGAGGACTCTCCCCGGCTCGGGCCTCAACCGGCGCTGGAGAGAGGCCGGTCGGCGACCGGCCCCGACAGCGGACCGCGGCACCGGATTTCTTCGCCCGCCCGGCGCCGCCGCATCCGGCGAAACGCCCTCACGACCGCCACGACCTGGCAGGATGTGGGGAATTCTTCAGCGGGGAACGCCGGGGGACGTGGTGAAGAAAACGGTGAACGCGCGGCCGCTGCTGCCCGGAAGGGGCCAGAGATTCGACTGGGCGTCAGTGGTGGACGTTCACAGCCCGTCCACGCGTCCGCACACCGCCTGGCTGTGGCGGGCCCTGGCGCACTGGGCAGCCGAGCACGGCGACCCCGAGACCGGATGCCAGCCGCTGAACGGAACGGTCGCGGACTGGCTCGGTGTCGTCCCGTCCTCCGTGACGGCGTGGCGCAAGGGCCACTTGTGGAACCTCACATGGTTCGGGACCGTGCGCTCCAAGGCCGGCTGCGACCCGGCCACGTGTGCGTCGCCGTACGCGGACGAGGACGAGTTGGGCAGGATGCTCGTGGCCGCGGACCTGGAGGAGAAGAATCACCGCGCGCCCTCCTCGCCACGCGCCCTCCCGGTCCCGGCCGGCCGCGGCCCGGTCAGGGCACGCCCCGCCCGGGTCACAGCCGCTTCCGTACCTGCCACGGCCCCTCCCCACGACGGGCACGAGACGACACGCGTCGCCCTCCGCAAGGTCGACCGGGTCGACCGGCGGACGGTCAGCGCCTGGGAGGCCGTCGTACCCCTGCTGGACGACCCCGACCGGGCCGCCGTCAGCCTGCGCGACGTGTACGTCACACGCCGCGCGCAGAAGGTGCTCACCCAGGGCTTGAGGAACCAGGTCGTCAACCGCGGCCCGCAGGGCAACGCCGTGCTCGGCGAGCCGGGCACCGGCAAGAGCTGCGTGCTGTGGGGGGTGCGTGAGGAGCTGCGCGCGGTGGGGTGGACGGTCGTGGCCGTCTCCGCGTCCGCCCTGCTCGGCACTCCGGACCACCCGGCGGATCTACGGCTCCAGGAACTGCTGACAGCCCTGGAGGCGAAGTTGACCGGCCTCGACGGGCGGCCGCCGGGACGCGGCGGGAAGTCCTCGGCCCGTGACGGAAGGCCGTCGGGTGTGCGTGCACCGCAGGGGACCGGCCCCGTCGCCCTGCTCCTGGACACCGCGGATCTGCTGCTCCACGACGCCACGCGAGCGGGAGAGGACCTGCTGGTGAGGCTGGTCCAGGAGGCCCGCGCGCTGGGCGTCACCGTCGCCGTCGCCTGCCGGTCGGCGGAGGCACGCAGACTGGAGGACCGCGAACGGGCGGGCATCGAGACACTGCTCAGCAAGGACCACCTGGAGGGCTACGACGACGGCCGCGCCGCGGCGGGCGCCACGCAGCACGTCGGCGCCCCGTGGGAGCCGGGCTCCGAACTCGACCATGCCGTGGAATCCCACCTGCGCGTCTTCTGCCGCGACCCCGGACGGCCGAGCCCCCGCCAGGGCAGCGACCCCGGCGGGACGGGCCCGGCGGAGCCGCTGGCGCAGCGGATGCGGTCGACGCTCGTGTACGCGGCGGCCCGCGGGCTGCCGCTCGGACAACTGATCCGCCATCCGCTGTCCCTGCGCATGCTGTTCGACGTTTATGCCCCCGCCGGTCCACGCGACAAGGACCTCGACGTCGCCGACCTCTTCCGCGAGTACTGGGGCAAGCGCGTGATCGAGGACGTCCGCCACGCCGTCTTCGACGACGAACCGGCTGACGAGCAGGCCCGGCGGGACCTGTCGCAGGAAGTACGGGTCCTGGGGCTGGCGATGCTGCGCGCGGGCAGGCCGGAACTGCACGGCGCGGACGCGCGGACCGCCCTCGTCACCCACACGGCGCTCAAGCGACATCAGGACGCCGACAAGGCCGTGGCCGTGCTGCTGAACAGGGGCGTGCTGCGCAAGATCGAGGGCGGCCGGGTCGCCTTCCACCACCAGGCGTTCGCCGAGCACGCGGCCGGGCAGGCACTGCGCTCCGCCAGGTGCGGGCTCGCCGCGACGGCCGGCCGGGTCACCGAGCACCCGGACGACCTCCTCCTCGCCGAGGCCGCCCGGCACGCCTTCCACATCGCGGACCGAGAGGGCGCCGTCGGCTGGTACCCCGCGCTGGACACGCTGATGCGGCACGACCACGCGGCGACCCGCCTCACCGCCCTGCGCATCCACGCCGGTCTGCGCCATCCGCCGGAGGACGCGGTGAGTCTGGCCGTGGAAACCCTGCGGGACGCCGACCCGTGGCAGACCGCGTCCTACATGACGGTGCTCACCGGCACCAGCAACCCGGCACCGGCGGCCTGGCCGCGCACCCTGCGCGCCATCTGGGACCAGCAGGACAGCCAGGAACGCCGCCGGGTGTTGATCGCCGTCACCCATCTCGCGCACCAGCAGCCTGAACCGGTCGCGCGGTTCCTCTCCGGCCTCGGCCTGCTCGACTTCACGGAGCGGGAGAACCTGAACTGTCTGCCCTTCGGCCGGGATCTGACCCTCTTCCTCCTCGGTCTGCACACCGCGGCACCGGAGAAGTGCGCGACCGGCGTGACCAGGCTGCTGAACGCGGCGGCCACCTTCCGCAACAAGGCCGTTCTGCTGCACACCCTGCTCGCGCTGGCCCACCTCGCCGCCCGGTCTCCCGGTCGCTACGCCGATCACGCGGCGAGGCTGCCCGAACTCCTCGACGGACTGCATAAGGCATGGCAGGCGGATCTCGACAAGATCATCGATGCGGCGGCCCCCGCGTGGGCGACCACACTGCGGGTGGCCGGCGCCGCGGAGATCGTGGACGCCGTCGGCACCTTCGCCGAAGGACTGAAGGCCGGTCCTCCGGCCCCTTCCGGCGCCCTGCGGCTGCGTGCCCTGGCCGAGGTGCTCGCCACCGGGTCCCCCAGAGTGGTCCAGCGCTGCCTGGACCGCCTCTCCGACGCCGCCGTCTCACCCGAATCCGCCGAGCCCGTCGCCAAGTACCTGCTGGCACCCCTCCTCTCCCAGGAGCCCGGCGACTCAGGCGTCCGCGCAGCCCGCGACTGGTGCCGACGCCGGCTGTCTCCGACGGAGGACCTGGACGCCGCACGCGGGGCCACGGGTGTCATCGTGAAGGCCCTCGACGCGAACAAAGCGCCCCTGCCCGCGGCGACCGTGGCCGCCTGCCTGCCGACGCCGCGCGACCCGGACCGCTGCCGCGACGCGACGCTCCGGCGGTGGCTGAGCGACCCGTGGCCCGTCTCCCTCACGGTGGCCGCCGCGGCCGGAGGCCACCGCCTCGCCGAGCGCGCCCTGGACCAGCACATCAGCATGGACCCGCCCGCGACCGGCGCCCAGGCCGTACGACTGCGGGAGGCGATGGGCCGCCGTGCCGCGGACCACCCCGGCCCGCTCCTCGCCCGGCTCCAGGAGGACGCCACCCGCAGCGGAGACCTCAGCGGCCTGAAACGGCTGGCCAACCTGGGCCCCGACATGATGACCGTCGTCCTGGACGATCCGGGCCACCGGGAGACCCTGCTCGCGATCGCCGAGATCCTCCGGGACTCGCCCACCGGCCTCAAGGCCACCGGCGTCAAACTGCAGACGCTGGCGACCACCCAGGGCGGTCTGCTCCCGGTCACCGTCGAGGAGACGGTCGAGCTGCTGACCGCCACTCGCAACGGGGAGGTCCAACGGGGTGTCCTGAGCAGCGTCGGCGAACAGCTGCACCGGCACGCCGCGCACTGGCACAGGCAGGACCCGTTCGGCAAGCTGCTCCCGGTCCTGGAGGCCATGCAGGAGAGGGGACGGGAGATCCGGGCAACGGCGGGCCCGCGGTACGACCACCACGCCCGGCAGTTCATGCTGGCCGCCAACGAGGCGTACCTGCTGCGGATCGCCCTGCACGCCCACTTCGACGATCTCAGGGCCCGACCCGTGGACGAACTCCTCGGCGTCCTGGAGTCTTTGGTCTTCGCGGAGCTCCCCCTCTTTCTCCCACCGAAAGATCAGGAGATCGCCGTGCACGCGTGGCGCCGCCGGTTCGAGCATCTGCCTCACCTCTGCCGCCGTCTGGCCGCTGAGGGCCATCACCGGCAGGCCCGGGGACTGCTGGACCGCGTCATCGACTTCGCCAACCGTGTGCATCCCTCGGGCAAGGGCCAGTGGCGCGAGGCTCTCGCCAACGACTGGCGCCGCTACCTCCGCGTGGTCAGCCTCGAGGACCGGGAACGGCTGACCGAGACCATCCTTGACCTCGCCATCCGCGACATTCCATTCGCCAAGCAGCTGGTGGAGATCGCGGGTCAGAGTCTCGGAGACATCGCACCGGAGCTGTACGCGTTGATGCGCGATCCGGACACGCCGCCGGCGCTCATGCCGGCCCTGCGCAGCACGGCGTCCTGGGCGGGGCGTGCGGGCCATGGAGCACCATGGACGGAGATCTACGCGGAGGTCGCATGGGAGTGACCTGTCACATGGCTCAAGGGCTTCAGCTCCGGTCCGCAGCAGCGTTGGCACAGCCGGGGGGGTCCGTTGGGCCAGGCCGGCTTCGGCGCGGTGGCGACCGTTCGTCTCGGCGACGCGGGCGGTTGCATGGTCGGTGCCCCGTTCCCTCGGAGCTCTGCCGGAGCGCGCACAACGGGCACACCGGTCAGCTGCTGGACACATGTGGAGTGCGTCGCCATCCTGCAGCCGGTCACAAAGGGCGCCTGACCTGCTGGTTTTCGGCCTCGATGGATCAGTCGTCCTCCTGTCGGCGGTGGAACCGGTGAGGGGGTCGAGCAGCGATCCGCCTTGAAGGTCGATCGCAATGCATGCAGTGTCAACATTGGGTGGGCCGAATTGTTGACGGTGCTTACATGTGACGGCTAGGTTCATGTAATCACCGCCAACATGCGAGCCGGGAGCCGCGTCGATGCCCTCACTCCAGCAGGAAACAGTCAAGGTCGATCTGGGTGGCCGTACGGTCACGGTGCCCAAGGGCGGTCTGTACGACCGCTACCGGATGGACACCGATCTGGACGAAGTCAGCCGTGATCCCCGGGTCAGCGGCGTGGACTTCTTCCGGCGTCTGCCCAAGACCAAGGTCGACTCACCGATCGGTGCCACGCTCACCCCGAACTTCTACTACCGCATCTCGACCGCCCGGATCACGATGCTCGCCCGCTCCCGCGCGATCCGTTCCCGGCTGCCCGGGGAGCTGGCGCCGCTGGAGGTCGCGCCAGGGCTCGGGCTGATCTCGGTGATGTTCTTCCGCTACGACGTGTGCGACATCGACTTCTACACCGAGGCGGCCGTCGGGATCGCCGTGAAGCCGGCACGGCACGGCAAGCTCGGGTTCTTCGACCTCGTCGCCGCCCTGAAGAACGAGCACCTCGACTCCTACGTGCTGTCCCTGCCGGTGAGCACGGAGATCGCCCAGGTGCGCGGCCACGACGGGTACGGGTTCCCCAAGTGGGTCACCGACCTCGATGTCGACATCGACGCCCACCGGACGACCGCACGTGTGGCCAACGACGCCGGCGGCACCGACCTGGCACTCTCCGCGCCCACACCCACCCAGACCGCCTACCCGAGCGGCAGGCGGGTCTCGACACTCACCTCGTACACGTCGATCGGCGATGCGTGGCACTCGACCCTGAGCCAGACCAACCTGCTCTCGGCCGGCACGGAGCTGATGGCCCGCCGGCTCGCGCTCCAGGTGGGGGAGGGGCGCATGGCCGAGGACCTGCGGTCCCTCAACCCGATCCGGACGATTCAGTTCGACGTCGTCACCGAAGGTCAGCTCGCCCTGCACATGCCGGTCCCGACCTCGGTCCAGAGCCGGTAGCGAGGAGCCCTGCCATGGCCACCCGTCACGCCCCCCTTCGCGCACATGCCACCCCCGGTTCCGTACCGCCGGACTCCCTCACACCGGCCCTGATCGAGCGGCTGGCCACGAGCGTCGTCGCGGCACCTGACGCCGCCCGGGTCACCACCGACGCCCCGTACACCGGTGCCCCGTTGGCCGACCTGCCGGTCTCCACGCCGGGCGACGTCGAGGACGCGTTCGCACGCGCTCGCATCGCCCAGAAGGCCTGGGCCGCCACCCCGCTGAGCCGGCGGAAGAGCATCCTGCTGCGCTTCCACGACCTGGTTCTCTCCCGTCAGGACGAGGCGCTGGACCTGATGCAGGCCGAGAACGGCAAGACCCGCCGCGACGCCTTCCTCGAGGTGGTCGACATCGCGATCACCTCCCGGTACTACGCGCGCAACGCCGCCAAGTACCTGAAGCCCAAGCGGCGCCGCGGTGCGGTCCCGGTGCTGACCCACACCACGGAACTCCGTCACCCCAAGGGCGTGGTCACGGTCATCTCCCCGTGGAACTACCCCCTGAGCATGGCCGCCGGCGACGCCGTCGCGGCACTCATGGCGGGCAACGCCGTGGTCCAGAAGCCCGACACCCAGACCGCGCTCACCGCCCTGTGGTCCCTGGACCTGATGCGCGAGGCCGGTCTGCCGGCCGGAGTGTGGCAGATGGTGGTCGGGCGGGGCAGTTCCCTCGGCGGGGCGCTGATGGACAACGCCGACTACGTGATGTTCACCGGCTCCACCGTCAGCGGACGCAAGATCGCGAGCGACGCCGGCCGGCGCCTCGTCGGCGCGTCCCTCGAACTCGGCGGCAAGAACGCCATGATCGTTCTGGACGACGCGGACATCGAGAAGGCCGCCGACGGTGCCGTCGCCGCGTGCTTCCCCTCGGCCGGCCAGCTCTGCGTCTCCATCGAGCGGCTGTACGTGGCCGAGTCGATCCGTGAACGGTTCGTCGACGCGTTCGTCGCCCGCACCAAGCGGCTCAGGATCGGCGCCGCCTACGACTACAGCATCGACGTCGGCAGCCTCACCACCCCCGCTCAGCTGGGGACCGTCACCGCGCACGTCGACGACGCCGTCGCCAAGGGAGCGACCGTGCTCGCCGGCGGGAAGGCGCGACCTGACCTCGGACCGCTGTTCTACGAGCCGACCATCCTCACCGACGTCACTCCTGACATGACGCTGTGCGAGCAGGAGACCTTCGGTCCCGTCGTCTCGATCTACTCCTACCGCGGCGTCGACGAGGCGATCGCCCGGGCCAACTCGACTCCGTACGGCCTCAACGCCAGCGTCTGGTCCGGCGACGGGGCCCGGGGCCGGGCCGTCGCCGCCCGTGTGCACGCCGGCACCGTCAACGTGAACGAGGCCTTCGCCGCCGCGTGGGGAAGCATCGACGCCCCGATGGGCGGCATGGGCGACTCGGGACTTGGCCGTCGACACGGAGCCGACGGCATCCTCAAGTACACCGAGGCCCAGACGGTGGCCCATCAGCGCATCCAGGGGTTCACCCCGCCGGCCGGTGTCTCGCCGGGAACCTGGGCCGGTCTCCTGACCGGCGCACTGAAGGTCCTCAAGGCGGCCGGCGTTCGCTGAAACGCCGAAGACCGGACGGCGCGGTTCCCACGAGCCGCGCCGTCAACGGCTGTCAGGGGACGGGCCGTTCGCACGCACGCCCGTCGTCGCAAACCCCTCCGCGCGGCCACCCGGTCGGGCGCCTCGTACGACACCGCCGTGCCTCGACACCTCGTACGAGTCCCGGAGGGGGACGACTGCCGGCACCGGCCCGGCCCGGCAGGACTCTGCGACCGGCAGCGCGGCGACAGACCGGAAGGGCCCCGGACGGTCGCGGCAGGCGACGCGCATCCGGGGCCCTTCCGGTGGCAGGGTTACGCGGTGCCCTGTGACGTGGTCAGCCAGGCGCGGTAGCGGCGCAGGGCCCGTCGCTGCCTGCGCCGCTCGGAGAGAAGGGCCAACGCCGGGTGGGTGTCGGGCGTCGGGCGGCTTCCGCGAGCGATGCGGCGCATCTGGTGGCGGACCTGCGCCATGCCGGCGGCAGAGGCGAGGGCCTTGTCGGTCCAGGTCACCGGCCGGAGCTGGTCGTCGGCCTCGCGTCCGAGGCGCCAGCGGGCGGGCAGGTCCGGGGTGACGGCGAGGGCCGTGCCCATACCGATGAGAGCCACACCGCTGTCGAGGACCTTCTCGCCCGTTGCGCGTCGGGTGATGCCGCCTGTGAGCATCAGCGGCAGCGGGCTGGCCTTGACCAGGTCCTTCGCCAGATCGAGGAAGTACGCCTCGCGGACCTGGGTGCGCGCGTCGGCGGGGCGGCCCGACATCGCCGGGCTCTCGTAGCTGCCGCCGGACAGTTCGACCAGGTCGACGCCGAGCGGTGCGAGCATCGCGATCACCTGGCGCGCGTCGTCGGCGTCGAAGCCGCCGCGCTGGAAGTCGGCGGAGTTGAGCTTCACCGCGACCGCGAAGGACGGGGAGACGGCGGCGCGGACCGCGCGGACGACGTCCAGCAGCATCCGCGCCCGGTTCTCCAGTGGTCCGCCCCACTGGTCGGTGCGCTTGTTGACCAGGGGGGACAGGAACTGCGACAGCAGGTAGCCGTGTGCGGCGTGGACCTCCACACCGTCGAAGCCCGCCTGTTCGGCGCGCTGGGCGGTGACCGCGTACCGGGTCACGGTGGCCTGGATCTGCTCGGGCGTCATGGCGACGGGGCGGCCGAAACGGCTGCTGTGCTTGCCCAGGTCGACGGCGACCGCGGACGGACCCCACACGACGCCGGGCATGTCGGATCCGATCTGGCGGCCGGGGTGGTTGATCTGCATCCAGATCGCCCCGCCGCCGGACTTGCCGGCTTCGGCCCACTCGATGAACGGCTCCAGCGGCGCGGCGGCGTCGAGCACCACGCCGGCGGGACCTGTCAGTGCCTCGGCGTGGACCATGACGTTGCCGGTGATCAGCAGTCCGGCGCCGCCGGCGGCCCAGTGCCGGTAGAGCCCGAACAACTCCTTGTCCGGGAGCTGGCCGTCGCCGGCCATGTTCTCCTCCATGGCCGCCTTGGCGATCCGGTTGTTCAGCACTTGCCCGGAGCGCAGGGACAATGGCGAGAACAGCTCGCTGGTCATCCGAGTTCCCCTCTCGATCTCGATCGCTTACAATGTATGCAGCGTTCACATTAGGGCAGAGATGTAAGCGACGTAAACATCAGGGAGCGTGACCTATGTCGCAAGCGGGCGGCACGTATCACCACGGCGATCTGCGCGCCGCCTGTCTGCGCGCCGCGCGGGAACTGCTGGAGGAGGACGGAAGTGCCGGACTGTCCCTGCGGGCGGTGGCGCGGCGAGCCGGCGTGTCGCCGACGGCCCCTTACCGTCACTACGCGGACCGCGACGCGTTGGTCTCCGCGGTCGCCGCGCAGGGCTACCGCGAACTCGCGGAGCATCTGGCCGCGGCGCATCCCTCGCCCACGACTCCTGACGAGCTAGCGGCGGTCGCCGTCGCCTACGTCCGTTTCGCGCTGGAGCGCCCGGCGCTGTTCCGGGTGATGTTCGCGGAGCCCTGTGATCCGAACAGCGAGGAACGGGTCAGCGCGACCGCCGCCATCTCGGAATACGTCCGCGGCATCGTCCGCGCCGCCTTCCCCGGTGCCGATCCGGATGCACTGTCCACCACGGTGTGGGCCCTGGTCCACGGTCTGGCGTTCCTGCACCTCGACGGCAAGCTCGACACGTCCACCCCCGAGGTGGTCGCCGTCCAGGTCCGCGCCGCCGTCCGTGCGCTGTTCACCGCCCCTGCCGCGATGTCCCCGACGGCGGCCGCGCCGCGGGAGCGGGCAGAGGCGTAGCGGGGCGCGTGGCACCGATACGGGCATGGACCGGTGAGCGGGCCGGGCGGGGCGGACCTCGCCGGGTGAGCGGGTGGCGGCCTGTTCCGGCCCGAGCCGGAGAGGCGCGGGCGTGTCCCGTCGCCGAGGCTCGGCTCGGGTACGTCGATACCGGGTGAATCGCCCCTAGACTGCACTGACTTGCTCAAGTGGTGTCAGGTTGTGCCGGGTCGAGGCGGGGGTGTGCCGGTACGTGGTCGAGGCAGTGGTGGAGAAGCAGGAAGTCGCCGTTCACGTCTTCGTCCCGTTGGACGACCCGCGCGCCCAGGTCGGTGTGGGCTCGTTGCGTGCCATGTGGGAGCGGTTCCGGGTGTCGCAGGAGGCGGGGACCCCGTTGCCCGGGGCGATACCCGTTCAGGTGCCCCGCGTTCTGCCGGTCGCGGCCGCGCACGGGTCGGTGCCGGTGGCGGCCGTGCAGTCCCGGAACCGGGTCGACCAGGCGATCCTGCGCCGGCACCACGAGATCCTCAATCTGTCGATCCTGCTCGGCGCCGGGCCGGACCGTGACTGGGCGGCGCTGCGTCGCCGGACGGAGGCGATCGTCGGTGAGCTCGGGCCGGTTCATCTGGGCGCGGTGACACTGGAGTTGGGGGAGCTGCCCGCGGACACGCCGGGTGCGCTGGACCTGCTGGAGCCGGAGGGCGGGGACGAGACGCGGGCCGGGCGGTTGCTGCGGCTGCTCGGGCGCAGCGGTGATCCCCGGCTCGGCGCTTGGGCCTGGTCCGACGGTGGGGCTCCCGAGATGCCGCCGTTCGTCCGGTATCTCCTGCACACGACCGCCGTCCGTCACCAGTGGTCGGTCCACCGGCGCGTCATCGAGGGCCGGGCCGCGGGAGGTGACGGGCCGTGCGTGGTCGTCCGCCCGCCGTACTCCGACGCGTCACACCGGGTGCTGACCGACCCCACCACCGAACTGCGCCTTCTTCGACACTCGGTGAGCGGCAGCTGGGACAACGCCCGGCAGGCTCTCGAGGCTTCCGGGCGGGGCACGGGGATCCTGCTCGACGACACGGCCCCGCTGGTGGCCGACCGGCAGTTCGTCTCCTGGTTTCTGGGCAACCTCGATGACGCGTTGACGATCCATCAGCTGGCCGGGGGTTCCCTGGGCGAGGCACCGCTGGTCGAGGTTCCTCCCGTCGACGCGCCGCAGGCGAGCGTCCTGCGGGCGTTCGGCCGACGGCCCGTGCGGGTGCTGGCCGTCGCCGACGAGTGGTTCCCCGCCCATGGCGGCGTGACCACCTTCAACCGCGCCCTGTGCGTCGCGCTCGCCACTGCCGGTGCGGATGTCCGCGTCATGGTCGTCACCGCCACCCCGGAGGAGCGGGAGGACGCGCTGGCCAATGGCGTTCGGTTGATCGACGCCGCCCGGCCGGGGCTGGGTGGGCACGCGGCGCTGCTGCGGCGGCCGGTGTTCGCCGACGGGTTCGAGCCCGACCTCGTCCTCGGGCACGGCAGGGTCACCGGACCCGCGGCCCGGCAGCAGGCCGAGGACCATTTCCCGGGCGCCGCGCGCCTGCACTTCCTGCACGTCGAACCCGACCGGGCCGAGGCCAGCAAACCCCATGCCGAGGGAAGTCCCGGCGTCCGTGCCCAGGACCGTACGGAGCTGGAGCTCGAACTGTGCCGGGGCGCACTGCGTCCGATGCCGGTCGGCCCGAGACTCGCGTCGTACCTCAGACGCCACCGGCGCGGCACGCGGTACCGGGACATCGCCCCGCCCCTGCGGATCGACCCGGGGTTCGACGGCCGGGAGGCGGTCCTGCCCCCCGACCCGGACGACATCCCGCAGATCCTGCTGATGGGCAGGCTCCAGGACGACCTGCTCAAGGGCCTGGACATCGCCTGCCGGGCGCTCGGACAGGCGGCGCCGGACCGGGCGGCACCCGGCACCTGGGAACTGCTGCTGCGCGGAGTGCCCGGGCTCGACCACGAGAAGTCGGTGGACCGGGTGACCGAGTGGATCGCCAACTCCGCCGTCGACGTGACCCTCTACCCCTACTCCGCCGACCCCTGGCGGATCGAGAACGACGTGGCACGGGCCGGCCTGGTCCTCATGCCCTCGCGGGCCGAGGCGTTCGGCCTGGCCGGTCTCGAGGCCATCGCGGCGGGCGTACCGGTGCTGGTGAGCGGCCGGAGCGGGCTGGGCATGCTGCTGCGCGAGCAGGGGCTGCCGGTCGCGGACCGGGCCGTGGTCGACGTGGACGGCCGGGGCGAGGAGGCGGACGTCAGACGCTGGCAGACCGCCATCAGCGCCGTCATGTGGGACCTGAAGGCGGCCTTCGGACGGGCCGCCGAACTGCGGAGCGAGATGGCCACCCGGGTGACCTGGGTGAAGGCGGCCGCCACCGTGCTGGACTGCGCCGGGGAACGGGCCTGACCGCATACGATCCGGCCCCGGCGTCCCCCCTGCGGACGCCGGGGCCGGGTGCGCGGCGGTGGCTCAGTGGGTCTGCACGGCTGTCGTCCTCCCGCGGGCCGTCCCGGCGGCCGGTGTTCCACCGGGTGTCAGCCGCAGCGGAACACGCGGACCGCGCCCGTCACCCGCCGTCCTGGAACACACTGGAAACGACTGGAGCCGCGCAGCGCGGACCCCTGAACGGCCCGCGGAGGGAACGGTGCTCGACGAATTGCCCGCGTCACCCACCGACGACGCCAGAGCCCTCGGCCGGCAGCTGGCCGCCGAACTGACCCGTGCCGTCGTACGGGCCGAGAAGCGGCTGGGCAGCACGCTCGACCGGGGTGAGCTGGCCAAACGCCTCAATGTCTCCGCCAGCAGCCTCTACGCCTACCTGAACGGGACCACGCTCCCCGGAACCGGCGTGTTCGACGCCCTGCTCGGTGCCCTGGGCGTCACCGGCCCCGAGGCCGGCCGGCTCGGCACACTGCGGGACGAGGCCGAGGCCCTCCGGCGGCTGCGCCTCACCGCGTCCCGGACGACGGCACCCCGGACCGGGGCCTTTCCGAGGCCCCGGCAACTACCCCTGAAGCACCCGAGTTTCGTCGGCCGTGACGCCGAACTCGCGCGCCTGGACGGACTGCTGCCCGACCCGGCTGACGACCCCGTCCCCGACCCGGCCCCCGCCCTCGTCGCCGTCGTGGAGGGAACCGGCGGCGTCGGCAAGACGGCCCTCGCCCTGCACTGGGCGCACCGCGTCCGCGGCCGCTTCCCCGACGGCCAACTCCACGTGGACCTGCGCGGATTCGGGCACGAATCGACGATGGAACCGGCCGAGGCCCTGCACGGTTTCCTCCAGGCCCTCGGGGTGACCCCGGCAGCCGTTCCGGCCGACCCAGCCGTCGCCTCCGCCCTGCTGCGCACCGTGCTGGCCGGCCGGCGGGTCCTCCTGCTGCTGGACAACGCCCGCTCCACCGACCAGGTACGGCCCCTGCTGCCCAGCGAGCCCGGCTCCGTCGCCGTCGTCACGAGCCGCAACCGCCTCGACGGACTCGTCGTACGGGAGGGGGCGCTGCGGATCGCCCTCGACGTGCTGCCCCGGTACGCCGCCCGCGCCCTGCTGGAACGGCAGATGGGCGGTGAGCGGCTGGCGCGGGAACCGCGCGCGGCGGACGAACTGGTCGACCTGTGCGCCCGGCTGCCGCTCGCCCTCAGCGTCGCCGCGGCCCGGACGGCCACCGCCCCCGAGGGCTCGATCGGCGTCCTGATCGCCGAACTGAGCGGCTCCCGCTCGCCGTTGGACCTGTTCGGCGCGCAGGACGCGGACGTCGATCTGCGCACGGTGTTCCGGGGCTCGTACGCGCTGCTGCCGGACCCCGCCGCCCGGCTCTTCCGGCTGCTCGGCTGCCACCCCGGGCCCGAGACCGACGTGGCGGCCTGCGCCGCGCTCGTCGGCACCCCGGACCCGCCCACCGCCCTCCTCGACACGCTCACCGCCGCCCACCTGGTCCGACGGCACACGCCCGGCCGGTACGTCCTGCACGACCTGCTGCGTCTCTACGCGGGCGAACTCCTCGACTCCGCACCGCCGCAGGAGCGCCGGGACGGCACCGAACGGCTGCTGCGCCACTACCTCGACACCGCCCTGCTGGCCGACCACCACCTGGAACCCTGGCGCCCGCTCCCCGACGCCCCGCCGCCCGCCGCGGGGCGGCCGGCGATCGGCGACCACACCGAGGCGACCCGCTGGTTCGAGTCGGAGCTGTCCGCGGTGCAGTCGCTGATCGCCCGGGCCGCCGCCACCCCCGGCCTGGAGCCGTACGCCTGGCGGCTGGCCCAGGCCTGCGCGGTCCATCTGCGGCGCTCGGGGCGCCGCGCCCAGCGCGCCGCGGTGCACGCGCTGGCCCGCGACGCCGCCGCCGGGGCCGGCGACCGCGCCGCGTGGACCAACGCGACCCGCCGACTGGCCGACGCGCTCTCCCGGCTGCACCGCGGCTCCGAAGCGCTCGACCTGCTCCACGAGGCCCTGCGCGCCTGCCGGGAGCGGCGGGACCACGAGGGGATCCGGGAGGCGCGGCTGTCGCTGGTGCGGGTGTACGCCTCCCGCGGCGACCCGCGGCGTGCCCTGCCGCACGCCCGGCTGGCGCTGGCGATGGCCGAGCGCTCCGGCGACCCGATGGCGCCGGCGGACGGCCTCACCGCGGTCGCCCAGCAGCGTGAACGGCTCGGCGAGCACACCGTGGCTCTGGAGCACTGCCGCCGTGCGCTGGAGCTGTACACCCGGCTCGGCCATCTGGACGGCCAGGCGGGCATCCTGATCGGCATGGGCCGGGCCGAGCAGGGGCTGGGGCGGCACACCACCGCCATCGGGCACTACGAGGTCTCCCTGGCGCTCGACCGGGAGCTCGGTGACCGCTACCGGGAGGCCCACGCCCTGGACCATCTCGCCGGCGCCCACGCGGCGCTGGGCCGCCACCAGGTCGCCCGCCGGCTCCGCGAGGAGGCTCTGGCCCTGTTCGACGACCTCCACCATCCCGACGCCGAGCCCGTCCGGGCCGCGCTCCACGGGCAGCCGCCCCACCCGCCGGCACCGACCGGGCCGCCGGAGCGCTGACACCCCGGCCGCGCCTGACCGGACGGGCCGGAGTCAGGCACCCGGTCGCGAGCCGGGCCCGGGGCGGGCGTCCTGCCAGCTCAGGCCGTAGCCGTACCCGACCCGCATCGAGGTGAACTCCACGGCCACCGCGCACCGCCCGTCCGGGCGCAGCGCGGGCGTGCCCGGAGTCTGCTGGTAGATCACCGAGGGCGGCACGCCGGCCAGCTGCCAGACCGCCCGCGGCAGTCGCGCCGGGTCGAAGTGGACCTCCAGCCGGAAGTTCTCGCTGCGGGTCAGCGGCACATGCACGAAGTGCGGCGCCATGGGCTGCGCCGGGGGTATCCGCAGCCGCAGTTCGTAGACGTGCCGATGCCCGGCGGCCAGCGTTGCCGGAAGCACCAGACGGCGTTCGAAGTAGCTCTCGTAGCGGCGGTCGCCCGGCTCCAGCCGCCCCCCGCGTACGACGGACATCTCCAGCCCGTGTCCGGGCGTGGTGTCGCCGGGGCGCCGGGGCACGCTGACCGCGACCGGGATGTGGGCCAGCTCGTCGCAGGTGGCGACGACGACGCGGCGTTCGACCGCCTCGGGCGTCGTGGTGTCCAGCCGCAGCCGGGTCTGCACGGACTCGGTGTACCAGCCGTGCGGATCGGTGCGGGTGCAGCCGGCCGGGCACTGCTCGGCGTGCACGCCGTGCGCCCGGTCCGCCGGGGTGTCCCACGGGGGTGGCGTGATGCCGGCCGTGCCGTCCGGGGAGTCGGGGTCGAGCGCCCGGCGCACCTGCGCCCAGTACTCGGCCCACTGGCGGACGTCACCCCCGCAGGCGCCGACGACGGCCAGGGCGACCGCGCGGGTGGGGTGCTGCCGGCCGGCCAGCGCGTCGCTGACGGTGGTTCTGCCGTACTTGGTGCGGACCGCCAGCTGTTCGAGGGTGAGGTCCGCGGTGCTGCGCAGGTCGCGCAACCAGTACGCGAACTCCCGCACCGGTGACCCGTCCCGGACGATCTCCTTCTGCGGACGTCCCATGGTTCGCAACTCCGCTCTGTTCCCACGGCGTTCTCATCGAGTCTTCCACACGGGCGGACGGCTCGTCCCGTCTCGCGTGCTTGCCCACCGGTCGTCCCGGTTTTCCGGGGATCGTCCGGCTCCTCGGGGAATCGTTGAGGGGCCCGGCCCGGCGTTGTTACACAGGATCCGCCCGGCCGGAACGCATCCGCATCGGCCGGTTCCTGCTCTTGTGCCGGGAGAGAAGATGCCCCAGTTGCCCAGGATGCCCCGCTCGGCGCGGCTGCCGGCCGACGCGGTGCCGAGGATGGAGAAGTTCGGCCGCTTCGAGTTCGACCCCGTCGGCAGCGACATCGACGCCTCCGACGTGTGGGCCGAACTCCAGCAGCCCTTCCTGGAGTTGGCGCAGGCCGATCCGCACGGGTTCGCCCGCGCGCTCGCCGACGCCGTGCTGCCGGCCGGGGGATTCGCGCTGTTCGGCGCGGCCCGCACGGTGTGGAACCTGCTCGGCTCCGACTTCACCAGCTCCACCTACGACGCCGTACGGATGGGCGCGCTGGAGTTCCTCCGGGCGAACGGCGTGCCCGACAGCCGGCTCTCCGCGGACGACCGGCGGTTCTGGCAGCGGCACCGCGACGAGCCCTGGCTGGTCGGACGGCCGGCGCCGACGCTCGAGGAGGCCCGGGTCACCCCTCTCGCACCGGGTGAGACGCGCCGGATCGCACGGATGACCGCGGCGCCGGAGTCCAACGTCCTGTACGTGCGCGCCGCGCCGGGCGGTGGGTTCGTGGCCGTCGTCGACGCGCCGGCCGGCGAGGGCGACCCGACCTGCAGCCAGTTCGACTGGTCGGCCGCCGAGACCCTGCACGGCCTCTACACGCGCATCGGCGAGGCCTTCCAGACGCCGGTCCACTGGGTCGCCGACGAACTGCTGCCGTTCATACCGCTGCCGCCGGCCCGCCTATGAGGGCGGGAGCGCCCGCCGTACCGCTTCGGCGAGCAGCCCTCCGGAACAGCCGGAGCACACACAGCACACAGAGCCACAGCACAGGTGAACCGTACGAGTACAGGGAGAGCAGGTAACCATGGCCAAGCCGCCGGTGGAGATAACGACCCAGGCGTCGATGGCGGAAGCCGCCGACGTCTTTCGCAGGGCGATGCGGGTGAGCTGGTGGAGTGAGCACATCACCGGCGCCGGAACCACCTTCGAGGAGCCCAGAGCGTCGGTCTTCGAACAACTGCACCAGGACAAGCCGGACTTCGCCGTGATGGCGCTGCTCGGCGGCCGGGGGGCGGAGATCCAGAAGTCCGCCGTCCACATGTACATGTGGGACCGGGGCGGGCACCGCGAGATCGCCCTCGGCGTCGGCCGCAACCTGGCGTCCTTCGGCATCAAGGCGAACCGGAAGATCCGCCGGTTCGTCGACGACCTGTCGCACGTCGACCCGTCCCTGGAGCACACGGGGATCTGAGACCGCCCGAGAAGGGGGATACGCCCGGCCGGTGGGCGCCCGGATCGCTCCGGGTGCCCACCGGCCGGCGTGCTCAGGCGGGCGCGAAGGCGTCCGCCGAGATGTCCCGTTCGAGCACCGAGCGGTGGAAGGTGTACACGCCGATGTCGGAGACCTTGACCAGCAGGCAGTACCGGTCGAGGGAGGCCACCGTCCGGGCCACCGCAGCGTGTTCACGGCGCAGGAAGTGCACCGCGGCCTGGTTCGCCACCGAACTCTGCCCGCACACGAGCACCACGGGCCGGCTCGACTCCGGAGGCGTGAACCTGGCGACCACGGCGTACTCCTGGTTCCCCCGGTCGAAGTAGTAGTGCTCGTCCCCGACGGTGATCGCCACGGAGTCGGGCCGGTCGCCGTACGGATGGATCGTCACCCCTGGCAGATACGCGGCCAGATGACCGCCGGTGCGGGGATTTGCGCCCCCGACCGGCCCACCGACACAGAACTCCGTACGGTCGCCGTTGCCGCCCCGCAGATCGCCGGACTCCACCGTCACCGCGCAGCCCAGCCCGCTGAGCAGCACGGCCAGGTCGACCACGGCCCGCAGGTCCCGCTGCTGGACCGCGCCGGGCATGCCGTGCCTGCTGCCGGAGACGATGACGCACTGCTCGCCCGGCCGGACGCCGAAGAACCCGGCCATGCGGTTCAGGGCCCGGGTGCGGCGCCATCGCTCCCAGGCCGCGCCCAGGCCGACGCCGAGCAGACTGGTCAGCAGACCGACCGCGATGTTGCCGAGTACCGAGACCATCGTCCCCCTCACCGCCCCGCCGTCCCGCCAGCTGTGCTCCGCGCGTTGTCAGCCCCGATCCGTGCCCGGCCGGGCGGGTTGCGCGCCGCCGGGCCCCGGCTCCGGGTCGACGGAGTGGATCAGCGCCACGACGCGCTCCCGCACGGGTTCCGGCACCGGCACCTTCCCGTCGTCCTGCGGCGCCGTCCCGTCCGGGCCGGCACCGATGCGCGTGACGCGCCGGCCGCCGGAGATCTCCAGCTCCCTCATCAGCTCGTCGACCGTGCCGGTGTCGCCCGCGTCGACCGCGGTCCCCAGTTCGGCGAGCAGCTCGCCGACCTCCTCCCACGCCTCGGGCGGCAGCCGCCACTCCTGGACCGCGCGCAGCGCCCGCAGCGCCGCGCCCGCCGCCTCGGGGTCGATCAAGGCCGTCCGGGCCCCTGTGCTCATGCTGTCTTCCTTTCCTCTGCCACCGGCCGGGCCTCAGCGCCCCGTGTGGACGTAGGGCGCCCACACGGCCGGTGCCTTCGCGTAGCCCGCCCGCAGTTCGCGGACGATCCCGTGCACGGCCCGGGCGGTGTCGGTGACGTCGAGGCCGGCGCCGTAGCCGCGCAGCGAGCGGTAGAGACGTTCCGTCAGCCGGACCGACACCAGGTCGGGCGCCTCCCACAGGGCTCCGACCACCTGGGGGTAGCCGGCGGTCTGGAACGCCGACGTCAGATGGATGGCCTCGTCCGGGAGGCGGTCGGTGCGCGCGGTGTGACAGGCCAGCAGTACGGCGAGCTGGGCGCGCGGCAGCTGCCGGCGCGACACGTCCAGCACACCGAGCGGCCCGTCGGCCAGTTCCAGCCGGCTTCGTGACGGGTCCTCGGGGTCGCTGACGCCGTGACAGGCGAAGTGCACGGTCGCCGCCGAGGACAGCGCGGCCAGCACCCGTTCGACCGTCGCGTCCCCGCCCTCCAGGCGGCGCAGCCCGGACAGGGTGCGGGCCATGGCGGCCACCTCGTCCAGGGACGCCCCCTCCCCGCCGTCCACGCCGGTCGGCCGGCGCACCGCCAGGTGGGGCCCGGCGCCGCCGCCCGCCGCCGGGGCCTGCCGGGCGTGGCGCAGCGCCCTGATGCTCGGCGTGTACGACGAGGCCACCCGGTCCAGCACCGACCGCCGGCCGGCGAGCGCCTCCTTGCGCTGGTAGCCGGCGGCGTGCAACGGCAGATGGGCCAGTGGCCCCGAGGCCGACCACCACAGCCGGGGCACCGCGTCGCGGGGTGTGCCGTCGGGGATCGGCTCGGTGAGACCGGCCGATTCCAGCACCGGCTCCGCGATCGAGTCCCAGAGCCACTCCAGCACGCCGAACACGGTCTCGGCGGCCTCCGCCCGCCGGCCGCGCGGGGCGTCGAGGCCCACGGCGACGGCGGTGAGGAACCGGCGGGCGTGCCGTGCGACGAGTCCCTCGGTGATGTCGAGTCGTACCGTCCTGATCTCCTCGGCGGTGACGACCAGCGCGTCCGAGCGCAGCCGGTCCACGTTGACCAGGACGATCGGCCCCTCGGAGGCCTCGGCCCGCATGTCCGCGGCGGCCGGCGGCAGGAGGAAGTCCGCGAACCCGTCGAGTTTGCGGATCTGTTCGAGCAGTTGCCGCCACTCCTCCGTCGCCGCGTGCTGCGCGCCGATCCGCCCGGCGTCGTCCGGACCGGACGCGGCCCGGGTCTCCGACTCCCGCAGCCGCTGTCCGAGTTCGGTGAACGCGCGGGCCGCCTCCGGGTGGGCCGCGGCCAGGTCGGAGACGTCGGTACGCGCCTGGATGTCCTGGCCCATCAGCACGGCCCGGCCCTGCTCCAGCAGCGCCGCCGCCCGCTCCGTACGGCCCGCGGCGAGCGCCACCGCGCACGCGGTGCGCGCCAGGCTCGTACCGGCCGGCTGGTCGGGGAGGTCGGCGGCGCGGCGGGCGCCGGCCGGCGCGGGGTAGCGGCGGCCGAGCAGCGCGGAGCGCAGGACGGCCTGTCGGTCGTCCCGGTGCAGCGCCTGCGAGGCGATCTGGGGCAGCATCTCCAGCGCGACCCCGGCCGCGTCCGTCGCGCGGGCCCAGTCGCGGCGCCCCAGCGCGCTGTTCAGCGCGGTGCGCGCGTTCTCGAACCGCGCCAGGGGCGGCAGTGTCCGCTCGGCCTCCGGGTCCCACACCGAGGGTCGTTCCCCGCCGTACCGGTCGCCGACCACGTCGTCGTCGGCGACCCGGACCAGTTCCCGGACCTGGGCCAGCGCGGGGCGCAACTGCTCGCGCAGGGCGGCCAGTTCGGGCCCCCACTCCGGTGCCCGCGGCAGGTCCTCCAGTGCCCGGCCCGCCACCTCCGTGATCCGCAGCGCCTCCCGCGTGCCCTCCGGGTCGCGGCGCATCGCGGAGACGGACGCCAGCGCCTGGGCGTAGGGAATGGCACAACCCAGCCAGCTGGTGGAGCCCTCCGGGACCCGGCCGACCGCCCAGCGCAGCGCGTCGCAGGCCCGGCCGACCGTAGCCACGTCGCGGTGCAGGAAGCCGTAGGCCTGACGGCGCATCTCCACCGCCACCAGCAGGTCGAGATAGCGGGCACAGGTGGGCGGCACCTTGGCGAGTTGTTCGTCGCCGCAGCGTACGGCCGCCGCGAGAACCTCGGGATCGGAGTCGAAGGGGTACCGGGCGGCGATCACGTACACCAGCACCGAGGCGACCCAGGCGCGACGGCCGTCGGTCAGCGGTCCGGCTAGCAGCTCCCGCAGCTCCACCTCGGCGAGTGCCAGCCGGCGCGGGTCGGTGGCGCCCGCCCCGTGCAGCGCGCGCTTCACGGCCGCGGCCTGCGGAGGCAGTTCGGCGATGTCCTCGACGGTGGCCGGCACCTCGAGCCCGGCGTCCACCGGGGGACCGGGCGGCCACTCGGCGACGGGCGGGGCGGTGGGCGGGGCGAAGTGGCCCGGCGTGGTCGGAGGCGAGCCGCCCAGATGCGCGGCGAAGTCCGCCGGTCCGGGGCCCGGCGAGCGACGGCCGGGACGCTCCGGCGGCGCGTACATCCGCACCGGCGGCACCTGGACCCCGCGCAGCAGCGGTTCCATCAACGGGCGTGCCATGCGCACCAGTGCGGCCCCGTTGAACGGCATCACGCGCATCATCCGCGCCAGTTCGGCGCAGGCCGCGCGCTTCTGCTCGATGTGCGGGAGCAGGGGGTGGAGCGGGGGCAGGTCCCGCTGGAGCGCGGCCCACAGTTCGTCGGAGCGCTGCACGTCCGCGCGGGACCAGGTGAGGAAGGCCCGGACCGTGAGCAGCGAGGCCATGTTGGCGGCGTAGACACCCATGTCGTCCGGCGGGGCGTGGACCCGGAACTCCTCCAGCTGCCCGATGGCCTCCTCGACCGTCTCCTCGTCCATGGTGCGGAACAGGGACGCGGTGAGTGCGAGCGAGAAGAACAGGTGTGCCGCGGCACGGTCGCCGTCCTGTTCGTGGGTGCCGTGCGTGCGGGCGTGCTCGACCGCCCGCAAAGACATCCGGCCGGCCCGTAACGCGCGCTCGACGGCCTCGTCGTCGAGCGGCCGCGAGCGGTACCGGGTCAGCGAGGCGTGGACGGCGGTACGGCACACCATGCCCGCCTCCACATGGTCCGGGCCCACCGCCTCGAACGCGGCGTACGCCCAGCGCTCGGCGTCGTCCAGGGACGCCTCGTCGCCCGACTCGTGCCGGAACGCCGCGGCCTGCGCGAGCCGTGCCAGCAGGCTGGGCCGGACCAGGTCGTCCGCAGGCAGCTCGGCGGCCAGCCGCGCCGCGTGCCGCTCCGAGGGCCGGGGCGGTTCGAAGTGCCGAGGCAGCGGCTCCTCCAGCCAGGTCGCCGCGACCCTCACCGGATCGTCGGGCGCCCGGTCCTGGGTCTGGGCGGCGAGGTGGAGATGGACGTCGTCCGACAACCGGTGGTCGCCGAACCGCTGCGCGAGGGTCCGCTCCGCCAGCCACAGGTGCAACACCCAGCGCGGGCGCTGCGGATGGTCCCGCGCGCCGATGTCGAGGGCGTACTCGGTCAGCGCCGCGGCGGCCAGGGCGCACGGCCGGCCGCCCTCGCCCCAGGAGGCGCGCAACAGCCCCGCCGCGGGCCGCAGCCAGCTGGACGGGTCCTCGCCGGCCTCGGCCACGTACCGCTCGACGGCCGGGTTCCACGCCGCGTCGCAGCGCACCAGCATGACGTCCACAGCAGTTCGCAGATCTGACACGCCGCCAGTCTCCCGCTGTACGGCCCGGATCGGGAGCCGTCCGGAAATCTCCGGAAAACCCGGTGACGGCGCCCGCCCCTACCCGCTCGGCCACCCACGCAACACCCTGCTCGAGCGGTCGTGCAACCCGCGCCAGCTCCTCGACCACGCCTTCGCGCACCCGTTGACTCGGGCAGCACGTGTTCGGGCCGCTGCGGCTCGGGCAGACCTCGCTGCCGCCCTGGGCGGCCGGCGCCATGATCTCCGACCTCGGCGATCCAACAGCGACGTCGATCACCGCGGTCAGTCGCTGAGCACGATGGTCGGGTGTGCCGTCACCGAGGTCGGCACGCCGAACGACGTGTTCCGGGATGACGGCCGGACCCGGTCCGCCCCCAGCGGTCCCTCACCGTCCGCCCAGCGGTCGCCGTGATCGGGCCGTGCCCTCGGGCGGCGCGGCGGTGGGCGCGCGTGCGCACGCGCGCCCACCTTCCTGGCTACCGCTGTCCGAGCATCCTGTTCATCCTGGTGATCTCCTCGGACTGGGCCGTGACCACGTCGCGGGCCAGATCCTTCGCGGGCCGGCAGGCGCCGTTCCCGATCTCGCGCCGGGCCATCTCGACCGCGCCCTCGTGGTGTTCGACCATCAAGGTCAGGAACGCCCTGTCGAAGGCCCTCCCAGAGGAATTCTCCAGGTCCTCCAGTTCCCGGCCGGTCATCATCCCGGCCGTCGTGTGGTCGCCGTGCTCCGCCGGGCCGCCCGCGCCCGGAACCGGCTCGCCCCACGCGGCCAGCCACCCGGACATCGTCCTGATCTCCGGTTCCTGCGCCTCCTCGATCTCCGTGGCGAGGCTCTTGACCTGCGGCGAAGTGGCGCGGGTGGCGGCCAGAGCGGCCATCTCCACGGCTTGACGGTGGTGCGCGATCATCCCCTGGGCGAAGGAGACGTCGGCGGCGTTGTGGCGGCCGGGCGACGCCGGGGCGTCGCCCGTGGTGCCGGTGCGGGTGCCGGCGGAGGGCGCGGTGTGGCCGTCGTGCGTGGCGGAGCCGCAGGCGGACAGGACGGCGACGGCCACGGCGACGCCCGCCGCGGCGGCGGCACGGCGCGTGAAGGTGCGCTGTGTGGTCATGGTTCGGAACTCCTTTGAGCGCACGCCGGCATGGCGCGCGCGTCGGTGACTGGAGACGTGCCCGAGCACGGCATCCCTGCCTGGCCGGACGTCCGGGAGCCGGGGATGCCGTGCGGGTGCCTCTAGATCCGCAGGAGTTGGAGTTCCGCCAGGTCGGGCGGCGCCCGCCCGCCTTCCGTCGCCGCCGTCGCCGCGCCGGGCGAGGCGAGCAGCCCGGCCGGGACCGCCTCCAGGGCGGGGGCGAGCAGGGGCGGGACGTACGACGTACCGATGCCACCGGCCGAGCAGCCGGCGTCGGCGTGCTCGACGTGACCGGGGACGCCGTCCTCGGTGGCGTGGGCGCAGTCCGGTCCGGGCGCGTGGGCGCCGGGCGTGTGCCTGGGTTGCGACGCGTCGGTGTGCCCGGACGATGCGGTGCGCGACGGCACGTCGGTGTGGGCGGACGATGCGGTGCGCGACGGCACGTCGGTGTGGGCGGACGATGCGGTGCGCGACGGCACGTCGGTGTGCCCGGACGATGCGGTGCGCGACAGTACGTCGGTGTGGGCGGACGGCGCGGGTCGGTCCGACGAGTCGGCGTGCGTGACCGGCGTGCGCGCGCCGGCGGCAGTCGTGTTGCCGGGCGCCAGTCCGTGCATGGCCAGCAGCCCGGCCAGCACGACCAGCATCAGCAGCAGCACACCGCGCCCGGCGGGGCGACGCCTGCGGGGCTGCGCGGCACTGCTCACGACGCTCATCCTAGGCAGCACGCCGGCACACGAGCACGCCAGCCCCACCGCCCTCCCCACCCCGGATGCCCGCGTCCGGCTGACCGAAGGCATTCACGAACCCGCAACCCTCCTCGCGTATCGTCGGCCGAAATCGGGCGGTCACTGGGCCGCCGTCGAAGGAGTGGCCTTGAGCGAGCCGTCGAACACCGCCCGGACGCCGGACGAGCTGGACCGCCGGCTGGGCGTGCCGGACGCCGTGGTGATCGGGCTGGGCTCGATGATCGGCGCCGGGATCTTCGCCGCGCTCGCCCCCGCCGCGCAGGCCGCGGGCTCCGGGCTGCTGCTCGGCCTCGCCCTGGCCGCGGTCGTCGCCTACTGCAACGCCACCTCCTCGGCCCGCCTCGCCGCCCGCTACCCCGCCTCGGGCGGCACCTACGTCTACGGCCGTGAGCGGCTCGGCGACTTCTGGGGCTACCTGGCCGGATGGGCCTTCGTGGTCGGCAAGACCGCCTCCTGCGCGGCGATGGCCCTGACGGTCGGCGCGTACGTCTGGCCGGGGCAGGCGCACGCGGTGGCGGTCGCGGCGGTCGTGGCGCTCACCGCAGTGAACTACGCGGGCGTGCAGAAGTCCGCCTGGCTGACCCGCGTGATCGTCGCCGTGGCGCTGGCGGTGCTGGCCGCGGTCGTGGTGGCCGCCCTCACTTCCGGCGCGGCGGACGCGGCCCGGCTGGGCCTCGGCGACGACGCGACCTTCGGCGGCGTGCTCCAGGCGGCGGGCCTGCTGTTCTTCGCCTTCGCCGGGTACGCCCGGATCGCCACCCTCGGGGAGGAGGTCCGGGACCCGGAACGCACGATCCCCCGTGCCGTCCCGCTCGCGCTCGGCATCACCCTGGCCGTCTACGCCTTGGTCGCCGTCGCGGTCCTGACCGTCCTCGGCCCGGCCGGCCTCGCGCAGGCGGCCGCCCCGCTGTCGGACGCCGCCCGGGCGGCCGGTGCGGGCTGGCTGGCGCCGGTCGTCCGGACCGGCGCCGCGGTGGCCGCGCTCGGCTCGCTGCTGGCGCTGATCCTCGGGGTCTCGCGCACCACCCTCGCGATGGCCCGTGACCGGCATCTGCCGCACGCCCTCGCCACGGTCCACCCGAGGTTCAAGGTGCCGCACTGCGCCGAACTCGCCGTCGGAGCTGTGGTCGCGGTGGTCGCGGCGACCGCGGACGTACGCGGCGCGATCGGGTTCTCCTCGTTCGGCGTCCTGGCGTACTACGCCGTCGCCAACGCGTCGGCCTGGACCCTCGCGCCGGACGAGGGCCGCCCCCACCCCGCCGTCCCCGTTGCCGGGCTGGCCGGTTGTCTCGTGCTGGCGTTCGCCTTGCCGCTCTCCTCGGTGATCTCCGGGACCGCGGTGCTGGCCGTGGGAGCGGTGGCGTACGCGGTGCGCGGGGCGATCCGGCCGGGCACCACCTGAGGAAACTCCTGTCGGTGCCGGATTGCCCGGCCCCGCGGCCCCGCCTCGTGAAATGGGGCGTTCATTCGAGACCTTGACCACAATTGCGCAGGTCGTCGCCACTCGGGGTACCCGATACGAAACGGCGGCTCAGCCAACAGTTGTCGTTTGACAACTATGCCGCGAGGCAAGAAGGTAACCGTGTCGTGACGGGGCACGGGGAAGGGTCAGGAATGTGTTCCGGTGAACGGAGGGCGCCCGGCGGCGGGCGCCGGCGCGACAGGGCGCGGAAGTCCCCGGCGGGGCGGCGGGTTCAGGCGGTCCGGCGGGTTCAGGCGGTCCGGCCGCGGGGGATGTCCGCGTCCTCGTCGTGTATCCGCGCCGAGGCCGCGTCGCAGAACGCCTCCAGCCCCTGCACCAGCGCGACCCGGTGGGCGGCGGGCATCTGGTCCAGTACCGACTGCAACGCCCGTTCCCTGCGCGCGCGCAGATCGGACAGGAAGGCACGCCCCCGGCCGCTGAGATACAGCCGTACCTCGCGCCGGTCGGCCGGGCTCACCACCCGCTCGACGAACCCGGCCGCCTGCAGCCGGTCGCACAGGCGGCTGGTGGACGGCGGTGTGGAGGCCAGCGAGTCGGCGAGGGTGCGCAGGTTGATGCCCTCGTGGTGTTCGAGGATGAGCATCACGCGCAGCTGGGAGGCGGACGCGGGCGCGGTGGACGCCCGGCCCCATAGGACCTCCAGCAACTCCGCGGCCGTGGCGGTCACGCGCGCGGCGACCTCGTTCGGCTCGGGGCGGGGGCGGAAGGCAGTCACAGGCACACTCTCGCAGGCACGGGGATGCCCGTCAGCGTACTAGGCGCGGCAGCCGGCCGGAGATGCCCTGGACGACCGATGCGGGCGGTCCGGGCGGCTTCGGCGCCCGCGTGAGGCCCGTAGGCGTTCGGCGAAGGATTGGTGTGTTGAACATCGTGAACAGATTTGTGGCCGCTGAGCGCGCGTTGCGCACGGCGGCACCCCATGAGTTGCTCGACGCTGTCCGCCGCGTACTGGTCGAGCAGTACGCGGCGGAGTCCGTCGAGCTCTACATGGCCGACTACGGCCTGACCGTGCTGCAGCCGGTCTCCGTGCTGCCGCACACACTGGAGCCGGTGTCGGTCCACAACAGCCCCGCGGGCCGGGCCTTCGGGGCCCAGGAGCCCTTCCTGGAGGACACGCGGGACGGAGTGGTCCGCGCGCATCTGCCGGTCACCGTCCGCGGCGACCGGCTCGGCGTGCTCTCGGTGACGCTGCCCGACGACGAGCAGGTGAAGGAGTGCCTGGGCGAGCTGACGGAGATCGCGGAGGTGCTCGGGCACGAGGTGGTCGTGGCCGAGCGGGACACCGACGTCTATCTCCAGGCCCGCCGCAGGGACCGGCTCACGCTCGCCGCCGAGATGCAGTGGCATCTGCTGCCCGGGCGCTCCTGCGCCCGGCGCGAGTACGAGCTGGGGGCCCAACTGGAGCCCGCCTACGCCATCTTCGGGGACAACTTCGACTGGTCAGCGACGGCCGACCGGCTGACGCTGTACGTCACCAACGGCATGGGCGAGGGCATAGAGGCCTCCCTGCTGACGAACCTCGCGATCAACGCGCTGCGCAACGCGCGGCGGGCCGGCATCCCCATCGCCGACCAGGCCGCGCTCGCCGACCAGGCGGTCTACGCCCACTACCGGGGCCGCAGTTATCTCTCGGTGCTGATGCTCGACTTCGAGCTCGCCACCGGGCGCGCCCGGGCGGTGGACGCCGGCTCCCCGCAGCTGCTGCGGATGCGCGGCGGCACGGTCGAACGAGTCACCTTCGAGGCCCAGCTTCCGCTGGGCATGTTCGAGGAGACCGACTACGTGGCGCAGGAGTTCCAGGCCGAGCCCGGCGACCGTCTCGTCTTCGTGAGCGACGGGGTCTACGACGTGGCCTCGCCGGGCGGAGAGGTGTACGGGGACGCCGCGCTCGCGCGGGCGATCCTGGCCACCCGTCTGCTTCCCGCGGCCGAGGTGCCGCGCGCCATCCTCCACGAGCTGACCGGCCATCGCGGCCGGCCGGCCCCGGACGACGACGCCCTCGTGGTGTGTCTGGACTGGCACGGACGATGACCAGGGGCACACGAAGGCACCGCCCGGGTAAGGGGATCGCGTGTTGTTCGCGCCGCGCCCCCGGGGCTAATGTTTGTCATACGGCAATTAAAGGCTGAAGTTGGGCCGCCCGCCAGGCCGCAGGAGCCTGTGGAGAAGGAGACGATGCAGGTGCAGGAGCACGACGCGGCGGACGAGTCGGCCGCGCGGCAGGTAGCCGCCTTCCTCGACCGTTCCCGGGAACAGATCGCCCAGCGCTGGGCCGACGCCGCCCTGTTCCGTACGGTCTTCACCGTTTCGCGCGACGAGGCGGTGGAAGCCGGCAAGGCCGTGGTCGACGCCCTGTCCGCGGTCGCCGGATCCGGCCGGCTGGAGGACATCGCGGCGCCCGGCTTCGAAGGCGTGCGCGACCAGCTGGGGCGGATGGCCTCCTCCCGGGCCCGTACCGGACTGACCCCGGCGCAGATCGCCGAAGAGGTGGCCGCGCTGCGCGAACCGGTGGTCGCCCTGCTGCGCGAGGGCTTCGCCGACCCGGCCGATCGGCAGGCGGACGGCGCCGTGCTGGCGCTGACCGTGCTGATGGGTACGCTGCGGCTGGTGGTGATGGAGCGGGCGCTCAGCGCGGGCGAGGAGCTGATCGAACGCCAGCGGCAGCAGCTGCTGGAAGTGGCCACCCCGGTGGTCAAGTTGTGGGAGGGGACCGTCGCCGTGCCGCTGATCGGCACCCTGGACAGCGCGCGCAGCCAGGTCGTGATGGAGAACCTGCTGGACGCGATCGTCGCCCAGCGCGCCCGGTTCGCCATCCTCGACATCACCGGTGTGCCCACCGTCGACTCGCTGGTCGCCCAGCACCTGATGAAGACGGTGGCCGCCGCCCGGCTGATGGGCGCCGAGTGCATCGTCTCCGGCATCCGGCCCGCCATCGCGCAGACCATCGTCCATCTCGGTATCGACCTCGGCTCCGTGCTCACCCGTGCCACCCTCGCCGACGCGCTGGCCCACGCCATCGCACGGCAGGACGCCGAGGTCTCGTCCCGCGCGGCGGCGGGAGCGAGCCCGCAGTGAGTGCCTTCGCCGACCCGGCGGCCCCGGTGCCCGTACTGACACTGGGGGATGTCCTGCTCGTCAGTCTCCAGGGCGAGTTGCACGACGGCATGGCCGAGCAGCTCCAGCAGGACATCACCCGGCGCATCGCGGGCAGCGGGGTGACCGGGGTGGTCATCGACATCTCCGGCGTGGACATGGTGGACTCCTTCCTCGGCCGCGTCCTCGCCGAGATCGCCTCCAGCGCCGGTCTGCTGGCCGCCCGTACGGTGCTGGCCGGCATGCGGCCCGCCGTGGCGATCACGCTGGTCGAACTGGGGCTCACGCTGCCCGGTCTGGTCACCGCGCTGGACACCGAGCGCGCGCTGGAACTCCTCGGCCACTCGGCGAGCGGAGGGCGCACATGACGCCGACCTCCCGCCAGGCCGCCACGACCACCCTGCAGATCGGATCGGACGCCGATCTGGCCTGGGTGCGGCAGCAGGTGCGACAGGTCGGATCCGAACTCGGGTTCGGACTGGTGCAGTTGACCAAACTGGTCACCGCGGCCAGCGAACTGGCCCGCAACACCCTCGTCCACGGCGGCGGAGGACATGTGGAGATCACCCCGCTGGACAACGGCCAGGACCGCGGGCTGCGGCTGTCGTTCGTCGACGCCGGGCCCGGCATCCGGGACGTCGAGAGTGCCATGACCGACGGCTACACCACCGGCGGCGGTCTGGGCCTCGGCCTCAGCGGGGCCAAACGCCTCGTCCACGAACTGGCCATCGACACCGAGCCCGGACGCGGCACCACCGTCACCGTCGTCGCCTGGAGCTCCGTACTCCCCACCGCCCGGCCGGGGACCGTATGAGCAGGGTGTGGGACATCCCCGTGCACGACTCCACCCGGGTCCGGGACGTCCGGGTCGCCGCCGAGGCGGCCGGCGCCCGGGCCGGGCTCGACCCGCACCGCATCGCGGTGGCCTCCCTCGTGGCCACCGAACTCGCCACGAACCTCGTCAAGCACGCGGACGGCGGCCGTATCGTGATCAATCTCGTCGAACGCCCCGCCGCGGACCGGCCCGTGCCCTCGGTGCAGCTCGTCTCCCTCGACCACGGGCCCGGCATCACCGACGTCGAGGCCGCGCTGCGCGACGGCCACACCACCGCCACCACCTCCCTCGGCGCGGGCCTCGGCACGTGCCGGCGGATATCCAGTGACTTCGACCTCCACAGCGTCCGCGGCCGGGGCACCGTGGCGATCGCCCGCATCGACAGGACGCCCGCGGCCCGGCACGCGGTGCCCGAGTCCGGCCCGCGCGTGGGCGGTGTGAACATCTCCCTCGCGCAGGCCGAGTACTCCGGCGACGCCTGGAGCTGGGTCCGCAACCGGAAGCTGCTGACGCTGATGCTCGCCGACGGGCTCGGCCACGGCGCCAAGGCCGCCCAGGCCTCCGGTGCCGCCGTCGAGGAGCTGCGCCGCTCGGAGCATCTGCCGCCCATGGAGATCCTTCGGCACCTCAACACCGCGCTGCGGCCCACCCGGGGCGCCGCCGTCGCCATAGCGCAGCTGGACCTGGACACCGACCAGCTCCGCTTCGCCGGCATCGGCAACATCGGCGCCCGTCTGCACACTGGCGGCGACTGGCAGGCGCTCGTCTCCCACCCCGGCATCGTCGGCTCGCACTTCCCGGCCACCGTCCCCCAGCGGCAGCTGGCCTGGCGGCCCGACAGCATGCTCGTCCTGCACAGCGACGGACTGCCCAGCCGCTGGACCCCGCCCGGCGACCCCGGCCTTGCGCACCACGATCCCGCGGTGGTGGCCGCCGCCATCCTGCGGGACGCCAGCAGCGCCGCCCGCCCCGTACGCGACGACACCAGTGTGGCCGTACTGGCCCCCGACAGCCGGACGCGCGCCCATGACCGCCGCTCCTGACACCTGGACCATCAGCTCGGCGGCCGACGCCGCCCGGGCCCGCAGCGCCGTGGCCCGGCTCACCGAACACGCCCCGGCCCTGGACCGCGCACGCTTCCTGACCGACCTCACCGCACAGCTGCGGCTCTGCCTCGACGAGGGCGGCGCGGAACTCGTCCTCAGCACCCGGCACGCCGACCGGCTCCAGGTCGACGTGCACCCCACCGGCCGGCCCACGCACCGGCTCACCCTGACCTGCCCCCCACGCCCCGGAGGGAAGGCCACCGACGGCGCGGACCTCGCCGCCGCGCTGCTCACGGCCGACGAGGACGCGGGCGAGCTGGTGGACCAACTGGACGGAGTCCGCGAGGAACTGGAGGACCTCCAATGCAAGCTGGCCGGACTCCGCCGCCAGCAGGGTGCCCTCCAGGAGAAACTGGACGAGAAGGAGGCCCTGGTCCGCTTCCATCGCGAGGAGCTGCACGAGACCAACCAGGGCGTGCTGGCCCTGCACGCCGAACTGGACGCCGCCGCCCTCGCCCAGCGGGAACTGCTGGACGCCGAACGGGCCGCGCGCGCCGAGGCCGAGAGCGCGCGCCGGCTGCTGACGTTCCTCGCAGACGCCAGCGCCGTCGTGACCGCCTCGCTCGACCACGACGCCATCCTGCGCCGGCTGCCCGAGCTCCTCGTCCCCGAGTACGCCCTCGATGTCGACATCTGGCTCTTCGACGACGAGGAGGTGCCTCGGGGCGGTACGCGCCCCGCCGCCGCCGTGACCGCCGCCCGCACCGGCCGCCCCCAGCACGCCGCGGGACACGCCGGCGGCCTGTCCGGCGTGGACGATCTGCCCGCCTCCGTGCTGGCGCCGGACCGGCCGCTGCTGTCCATCCCGCTCACCGCGCACCGCATGCTGGGTGTGCTGACGCTGACCGCGCCCGGCTCCCGCTTCGACCCGGACACCTCCGTGATGCTGGTCGAACTCGCCCGCCGGATCGGCACCGCGCTGGACCACGCCCGCCGTTACGAACAGCACCGCGACATCGCCGAGGCCCTGCAACGCGCCCAGCTCACCGACCTGCCCGAGGTCGAGGGTCTCACCCTGGCCGCCCGGTATCTGCCCGCCACGCGTGGCCTCAACATCGGCGGCGACTGGTACGACGCCTTCCCGCAGCCCGACGGAAGCCTGCTCGCGGTGATAGGAGACGTCACGGGGCACGGACTGCGCGCGGCCGTCATGATGGGCCAGTTGCGCACCGCCCTGCGCGCGTACGCAGTCGAGGGCGACGGCCCCGCCCGGATCCTCACGCGGCTGCACCACATGCTCCGCCACCAGCAGCCCGATCTGTACGCCACGGCGGTCGTCGCCCGCTTCCGGCCCGGCGACCCGGCCCTCGTCTGGGCGTCCGCCGGGCACCCGCCCCTCGTCGTGCGCGAACCCGGCGGCGAGGTGAGGGCCTTGGACGCCAAGCCGGGGATCATGCTGGGCGTCCCCATCCCGTACGAGTACCAGGAGCACTCCGTCGACCTGCCGCGCGGCTCGACGCTCGCGCTGTACACCGACGGCCTGGTCGAGCGGCGGGCCCTGGGCATCGACCCCGGCATCGACCGGCTCACCGCGACGCTGGCCGAGCTCAGCGGGAGGGAGTTGGAGCGCGACCTGGACGCCTCCGCCGAGTCCCTGCTCACACCGATGCTGCGCGACTCCGAACGCGACGACGACGTCTGCATGCTGCTGTGCCACACCACCCGCACGCCGTCCCCGGTGCCCGTGCCGTCCCCGAGAGCGGACCGGGGAGCCGTCCACGCCGACGCCACGGGCCGGTCACTGCCGCGCTAGGCACTGTCGTCGAAGCCACCCGTCCGCCTCGCGACGCCATCCGCGCGGACGACGGGAGTTCGACGACGGGTGCCGGAAGGCGGAGTTCGCGTGAGGCCGCGCGCCGGTCTCACCCGTCGGACGCCACGTCACCCGGCAGCGGTGCCCGGTCCGTCCGGGTCGCCAGGAACGCCCGCAGCCCCCGGCCGAGTGCCTCCCGCTCGTCGGGCTCCATCCCCGCCAGCGCCGCCCCCAGTGCCCACGCCCGCCGCTCGGCCACGTCGTCGAGCACATGCCTGCCGTGGGCCGTCAGACTCAGCCGCACCTCACGCCGCTTGTGTGGATGCAGCTTCCGCTCCAGCAGACCCGCCGCCTCCAGCCGGTCGCACAGCCGACTGGCCGTCGGAAGCCCTATGTCCAGCCGCTCGGCGAGCCCGGTGAGATTCAGCCCCGGCGCCACCTCCAACGCCCGCAGCGCCCGTAGCTGATGCAGCGACAGCCGCAGCACCGCGCCCTGCGCCGCCAGCGACCACAGGTTCGTCAGGCGCTCCACGGCATCGGCGATCTCGGGCGCGACGGCCTGCGGACCGTCACCCGATTCCTTCGCCTGATCGTCGCCGGGGCCGACGAGGTGGGTCACGAAAACATCACTTTCAGTAAGCTCCGGGCAGGTGAAAGTCACCCTCTCAGACGCTGTACCCGAAGGGGGCGAGGACATACGGTCCGGATCCGGTGCATCCGATCGTCATCGTCGGGGCGAAGGAGGGCAGGGGCATACCCATGCCCTTGTCGATCACGGCCCGGTCGCGGCCCCGGCGCCGGTTCCGGAGCCGGGTTCGGGTGAGGGGCGCCGGCGATGGGTGAGGCACTCGCCCTGCTGTCCGCGCTCTGCTTCGGCGTCACCCACTTCGTCAACGGCCTGGTCTCGCGGCGCCACGACGGCATGACCGTCGCGCTCCACGCCCAGTTGGGCGGGACGGCGCCGGCCTGCCTGCTGGCGCCCGCCCTCGGCACCGGCTCCGCCTCGTGGGCCGACCACGGGTGGGGCGCGCTGTCCGGCGTCGGCACGGGCATCGGGGTCACCTTCCTCTACCGGGCGATGTCCCAGGGGGGCGATGAGCGTCGTCGTCCCCGTCAGCGACGTCGGCGCCGTGGCACTGCCCGTACTGGTCGGCGTGGCGGCCCTGGCGGAGCGGCCCGCCGCGCCCGTCTGGATCGGTATGGCCGCCGTGCTCCCGGCGTTGTGGCTGGTGTCGCAGGACTCGACGCCGGGCCCGGACGGCGGACGCAGCGGCGCGGTCGGCGCTGGTGTGCCCGGCGCTCTGGTGGCGAGCGTGGGCTTCGGGGTGCAGTTCCTGGCCATGGCCCAGGTGGACGCCGGGAGCGGGCTGTGGCCGGTGGTGCTGAGCCGGGTGGTGTCCGTCGTGGTCATCGCCGCCGTCCTGGTCCCGTACGGCGGCGGACTGACCCTGCCGGGCCGGTCGTGGGCGGCGACGGCGATGGCGGGGGCGGTCGGCACGCTGGCGATCGTGCTGTACCTGGAGTCGACCAGGGGAGCAGCTCATGGCGGTGGCCACGGTGCTGTCGTCCCTCTGTCCGGCGGTCCCCGTCGTCCTGGCCCTGCTGTTCCTGAAGGAACGCCTGAACCGCCGTCAGGTGACCGGCCTGGCGTGCGCGGCGCCGGCGATCGGCCTCATCGCGCTGCGCTGATCGCTCAGCCCTGCTGCCCGCTGATGTTGACCATCCAGGCGGTGCCGAAGCGGTCCTGGCACATGCCGAAGACGTCGCCCCACATCTGCTTCTCGATCGGCACCGTCACCGTGCCGTCGGCCGACAACTTCTCCCAGTAGCCGCGCAGTTCGGCCTCGTCCTCACCGCTCAGGCTGATCGAGTACGCGTTGCCGCGGCTGTACTCCTCGCCGGGCGGGGTGTCCGCGCACATCAGGGTGAACCCGCTCGGCGTCTCCAGCATGCCGTGCATGATCTTGTCGGCGTCGGAGGTACCCGACTGGCCGCCGAGGTCGGCGTAGGTGGCCACCGCGAGCGTGCCGCCGAAGACCTCCTTGTAGAACTCCAGCGCCTGGCGGGCGTCGCCTTCGAAGACGAGATAGGGGTTGAGTCGCGAAGCCATGAGAACCTCCCGAAGGGAGCGGACGGTCATTGCTCCGCACCCTAGCCGGGGCCACTGACAACGGCCCGCCGTACCCGGCCGCGCCCCGCCCGGCGCCTCGTCGCCCGCCCTTGGTCACCGTCCGGTCCCGGAGGCGTCCGTCCGCCGTTCAGTCCTCGCCGAGGCCCGGCAGCAGGCCGCGCACCGCCTCGCGTTCGGCCGGGCCCATGAACGCGGCCAGCGCCTCGGTGACCGTCGCGGCCAGGACGCCGGACGTCTCCTCCAGGAGCCGGCGGGCCTTGTCCGTGAGGGCGACCTCGATGCCGCGCTTGTCACCGCAGACCGAGCGGCGGGTGACGAGCCCGGCGCGCTGGAGGCAGGCGATCTGGTACGTGAGCCGGGTCTTGGGGCGGCCCAGCAGCTCCGCGACCCGCGTCATCCGCAGGCCGCCCTCCGGCTGCTCGGCCAGCAGGCATAGCACCAGGAACTCGTCATGGGAGACATCGAGACGCTCCTTCACGACGGACCGCAGCCGCTGCTCCACGGCCCCCGTCGCCGCCAGCAGTCGCATCCACGCCCGCAGCTCGGGCGGCAGCAGTCCGTCGCCCTGCGCGGACGGGCAGGAGCGCAGGTCGGCGGGCGGCTCGGAGGACGCGGTCATAGGGTCGAGTGTACCTGTTGTCCAAATTTGGATGAGGGTGCGCCGGAGCGGTCGCCCCGATTGGTTGTTCAGATTTGAACAGTCGGTTAGCGTGTGGTCATCCAAATTTGGAGTACTTGCCGAGTGCTCGATCGACAGGAGAACCACCATGACCGTCACCGTGGAAACCGGCCTCTGGCAGCTCGACACCACCGCCTCCACCGTCGCGCTGCGACACAAGACGCTGTGGGGTCTGGCCACCGTCAAGGGCGCCCTCGCCGCCGTCGGCGGCCGGGGCGAGGTCGGGGCGGACGGCTCGGCCACCGGCACCGTCACCCTGGACGCGACCTCCCTGGACACGAGGAACGGCAAGCGTGACGAGCACCTGAAGTCCGCCGACTTCCTGGACGCCGGCAAGCACCCGGAGATCACCTTCGTCGTCGGTGAGGCCCGGCTGCGTGGTGAGGGCGCCGCGCACGTCACCGGGGAACTGACCGTGCGCGGCGTCAGCCGGCCGCTGACCCTCACCGCCCGCGTCGTGGGCGCCGACGCCGGTACGGTGACGCTGGACGTGGAATTCACCGTGGACCGCCACGAGTTCGGGGTCGCGGGCAACCAGATGGGGATGATCCGCGGCCTGACCACGATCGAGGCGTCGCTCCGCTTCACGCGCGCGGACTGAGGCGGGTGACACGCGAAGAAACAGCTGCTTCGCCGTCGCCGACCGTGTCGCTGTTCGGCCGAACGGGTGACATGGCGTAAGAATTGGGCGGTGCAGGCGATGAGTGCGAGGCAGATCGGGGGGAGCCGGTGAACAGCCACGACGTCACCGATGAACAGTGGGAAGGGCTCGCCCAGGTCGTGCCGTTGCGGGGCCGTGACGCCTGGCCGTCCGCGGTGGGCCACCGTGCCCTGCCGGAAGCGCCGACCGAGGCCCGCCGCCGTTTCGTGGTCCTGCGTGTCAACGTCTTCGCGGACGCCCGTGAGGTCGCCGAGACCCTGATGGCCGGTATCCCGGTCCTCCTCGACCTCACCGGCGCCGAGACGGACGTGGCCAAGCGTGTTCTGGACTTCAGCACCGGCGTCGTCTTCGGCCGGGCCAGCGGGATGCACCGGGTGGACCGCAACGTGTTCCTGCTGACCCCGCCCGGGACCGAGGTCCAGGGGTTGATGGAGGGAGCGGCGGGCGTCACGGGAATGTAGAGGCACCCCGAGGACGCGGGCGCGTCCCGCGACGTGAGCAGGGCGTCCGCGAGGTATGCCGGGATGCCCCGAGGTGAGCAGCGGCGTCCGCGAGGTGTGCCGGGGCCCCCGAGGTGAGCAGGGGCATCCGCGAGGTGTGCCCGGGGGCAGGCCGGCGTCGCCCGATCGTAGGAAGGTCCGTCAGGCGGAACGGTTCGGCCGTCTCGCGGTCTCCTACGGTCCGGACATGGCCGCGCCTCCCATCACCCCGCCCCCCACGCCTCCCCACCCGCCCGCCGCCCCGGGATGTCCGGAGCGGCCGTGCGTCACGGAGTTGCGGCTGTCCGCGTTCGCCGGGCACCGCGGCGCCGGGTTCCCGCTCGGGCCGTGCACGCTGCTGGCCGGGCCGAGCGGTTCCGGCAAGACGACCGCGCTGCGGGCCTACGAGGCGCTGGCCCGGCTCGGCGGCGGGGCCCCGCTCGGGGAGGTGTTCCCGGATCCGGCTGCCTGTGTGCCGGAGCGGGCGCGGCCGGACGCCCAGCGGCGCCGCGGTTTCCGGATCGGCTGTACGGCGGACGGTCCCGAGGGCCCGGTGCGGCTCGACATCGCCGTACAGGCCGAGCCCGAACTGCGTGTCGTCGGCGAGCGGTTGACGTCCGGGCGGATGGTGCTGCTGGAGACCGCGCTGCGCGATCCGGGACGGCGTGCCGTGCAGGCCGCGTGGCACAACGGGGGATCGGTGCCGGTGACGCGGGCCCCGCTGCCCGACGACCGGCTCGGTACCGCGTTGCTGCCGTTGCGGGTGGCGGGCAAGACCGACGGGCAGCGGCAAGTGCTCGCCGCCGCGGAGCAGATGGTGGTGGCGCTGCGGTCGGTGTTCGTCTGCGATCCGCTGCCCGAGCGGATGCGTGTCCCGGCACCGGCCGGCGCCGGGCGCCTTCTCGGCGGCTGCGGCAACCTCGCGGGCGTCCTCACGCGCACCCGCGAGGAGTGTGCGCGACGGCACGGGCTGTTCGTCGCGGCGGTACGGGCCGGCTGCGCCGGGAACGTCACGGACGTGCTCGCCGAGGCGGCCGCCGACGGCACGATCCTGGGGAGCCTCGACCGGGGCGACGGATACCGGACCGGCTTCGGACGGCTCGGGGACGGGGAGTTGAGATATCTGGCGCTCGCCCTGGTGCTGCTCACCGGGCCCGGCGTCCTGGAGGTCGACCCGGCCGGCGAGGTGCCCGCCGCGCTCCAGACGCTCACAGTGCTGGCCGACGGCTTCGACCGCGCGCTGGACGTGCCGCAGCGCACCGAACTGCTGCGGCTGGCGGCCCGGATGGGGGAGCGCGGGCACATCCGCTGGGTCGGTGCGGTCAGCGACGCGTCGTGGGCGGCGGGGGAGGACGGGATCACGGTGGTACACCTGGAGCCGTGACAGCACAGTCGGAGCATCCCGAACCGCCGGATCTCGCCACCCTTCAGCGCCGGCTCGCCGCGTTCGCCGCCGCGCGCGACTGGCAGCCGTACCACACGCCCAAGAACCTGGTCGCCGCCCTCAGCGTCGAGGCCTCCGAACTTGTCGAGATCTTCCAGTGGTTGACGCCCGAGGAGTCGGCGCAGGTCATGACCGACGCCGAGTCCGCCCATCGCGTCAGGGACGAGGTCGCCGACGTGCTGGCGTATCTGCTCCAGCTGTGCGAGGTGCTCGGCATCGACCCGTTGGCCGCGCTCGCGGCGAAGATCGACCGCAACGAGGAGAGGTTCCCGGCGCCGGAGGGTCCGTGAGCTGTGGCGGAATCCGGCGGTCCGCCAGTGGGAGGGTGGCAGTCCGCTTTCACTCTACGTATATGAATCCCGAACTGAATCCGAATTGTTGTCCACAGATTTCGGTCTTCCACTGGCTTTTCGTCTCAGGGGACCTCACGCTGGGTAGTGAACAAGGGAGTTCGGTCAGACGTGCGGCGAGAGCGCGTCGGGACAGACGGGGGCAGCGCATGGACGCGGTGCGGCTCATCCTGACGAGCAGGCGTGCCCTGGCAGGAGGGGGTGAGGTCTCCGAGATCATGACGGAGGTGTGGCAGGCGCAGGCTCTGGCGCAGGCGATCGGCAGCCGCCTCGCGGTCTTCGGCCCGCCCGAACTGCGCGGTGAGGCGCTGGGGTTGACCGAGCTGGCGGGTCGCGGCTGCGGCGTGCTGGACGCCCCGGTGCTCGCACCCGGTGAGCTGCGCGCGGCCCAGCTCACCGAGCTGGGCGACGCCCGCCAGGCTTTGCTCCACCTGGGCAGTTTGCTCGGCGAGGTGGGCATCGCCCTGGTCGGCATCACCTGCGCCGCCCCCGACGAGGGGACGTACTGGCAGTGCATGGAAGCCATCGACGCGGCGGACGAGTCGAGAGACCGCGTCCTGGAAATGCTCCGCAAACTGGCCGACCGGGAACAGGCGGTACCCGCACGGGAGGCGGGCTGAAGCACGCCGGGCAACTCTGAAGTGCCGCTGTGAGCGACAGGCGCGGGGTGCGCCGCCTGGTGGCGGACGGAACGGCGACGGCTGGTGTTTCGGGCACCGGCACGATCGGGTGCGGGGCCACCCCGCGCAGCAGCACGGTGGCGCTGTGGCGTCCCGGAAGCCGGGCCTGTCTGTGCCTGGTGTTCCGGCCGGGGCCCGACCGGGTCGTCGCCGACGGCTCTTTCGACGAGGGCGCGGCGACGCGCCCGCCGGACGAGGGACCGGCGGAGGTGGACGGCTGGCCCCTTCGACCCCGTGACGCCGAGAAAGATCCACCAGACGGCCCCTGGACACCCCAACCGACGCGCGGGCCCTGAACGTCGCGCCCGTGCCGGCTGGGCGTTGCGACCCGGTCAGGGTGGGCGGCTGTGGGCTGTGGTACGCGTGTGGGCGACCGTCCTGCTCCGGTCGGCGGAGCGCGGCGCGCCCGGTCGCCGTGGCTCGGTCGGCGGAGTCCGCCGTACCCGGCCGCTGCCCCCCGTCGCTCAGCGCAGCCCCCTGTCCCTCAGGGCCGTCCCGGTCCCTCCGGTGGTTCAGACATCCGTTCGGTCGCGGCCGGCGGTGTCGATCTGTTCGTGCCCGCTGCCTGGAGGTCGGCGTCGAGGGCCGACAGGTCCGCGTTCAGCGCCGCCATCAGCTCCTCCATCTGCTGCAGCAGCCCCTTCGGCCGGGCCCCGCCCCCGCCCTGCTGCGGGGCGGTCTCTTCGGACATGACGGCCTCCTCGGCCCTGGCCCCGGGAGGGCCGATACGGGTGTCGCTCCGGCGTCGACCGGCCGGTGCGGGCGCCGGGCGGTCCGGCTCCGCCCGAGCCAACGATCACCACCAGGGCCGGTCACTGGCGCGGGCGCGCACCCGTGCACGGCGTTGACGTGTTTCACCCTGGCCGGGGACGCGGCCACGCCCCGGGCGACGGCGGTCCGCACCGATGCGGTGCCCGGCCGCCCGAGCAGGCAGGATGGGGTCATGGATCTTCGAATCTTCACCGAGCCCCAGCAGGGGGCGACCTACGACACCCTGCTCACCGTCGCGAAGGCCACCGAGGACCTGGGCTTCGACGCCTTCTTCCGCTCCGACCACTATCTGAAGATGGGCTCCGGGGACGGTCTGCCCGGCCCCACCGACGCCTGGATCACCCTCGCCGGACTGGCCCGTGAGACCCAGCGCATCCGGCTCGGCACCCTGATGACCGCCGGCACCTTCCGACTGCCCGGCGTGCTCGCCATCCAGGTCGCGCAGGTCGACCAGATGTCCGGCGGCCGCGTCGAACTCGGCCTGGGCGCGGGCTGGTTCGAGGAGGAGCACGCGGCGTACGGCATTCCCTTCCCGAAGGAGAAGTTCGGCCGCCTGGAGGAGCAACTGGAGATCGTCACCGGGCTGTGGGCCACGGAGCCCGGCCGCACCTTCGACTTCCACGGCACGCACTACCAGCTCAAGGACTCCCCCGCGCTGCCCAAGCCCACCCAGCCGAAGATCCCCGTCCTCGTCGGCGGCCACGGAGCGACCCGAACGCCCAAGCTGGCCGCGAAGTACGCCGACGAGTTCAACATGCCGTTCGCCTCCGTCGAGGACAGCGAGCGCCAGTTCGGCCGGGTGCGCGCCGCCGCCGAGGAGGCCGGCCGCAAGGGCGACGACCTCGTCTACTCCAACGCCCTCGTCGTCTGTGTCGGCAGGGACGACCAGGAGGTCGCCCGCCGCGCCGCCGCGATCGGCCGCGAGGTCGACGAGCTGAAGCTCAACGGCCTTGCCGGTTCCCCGGCCGAGGTCGTCGACAAGATCGGCCGCTACGCCGAGATCGGCTCCGGGCGTCTCTACCTCCAGGTCCTCGACCTCGCCGACCTGGACCACCTGGAGCTGATCTCCGCCCAGGTCCAGGCCCAACTGCCGTAAGGAGCGAGTCCGGACCGCCCCGCCGCCGCGTCCCTCACCCGCTTCGCCCCTGCTCGCGCGTCTCCGGCTCGGACGCGTACCCCGCGCCGACGGCGAGCAGGACGCTGGACAGAGCGAGGAAGGCGGCGGTGGGGTTGATGTATCCGGGCATGCCGGTCGGATAGCTCTCGCCCGTCTTCGTGTGGCAGACCAGCCTGAGCGGTATCACCTGGACGTCGGCGCTCATGGTCACTGCGGCCTTCTCAGGGCCGCCGGCCGCGAGGCAGGGCCGGATCGGCGAGGATCCCGTACCGCTGTCCTCCACCTCCATGTAGTCGCTCAGCACATGCAGCGACCCCCAGGTGTACATGATGGCGGCCGCGGCTCCGGCCAGGGCGGCGCCGGAGCGCAACCGCGTCACGCGGTCCGCCCGCCGCACGCCGTGCGCGGAGAGGGTGCTGAAGCCGTAGCCGCACAGGCCGAACGCGGTGACCGCGCCGACGACGAGGATGAGCAGGAGAACGAGCCCGTCGCCCATCAGTTCACCGGCCGTTCCGGCTGCCGCTCCTGCTCGTCCCTCTGCCAGGCGCCGACCCCGAGCTTGCCCGTCGTCCCCAGATCCAGCTCCGGGACCACCGTCACGGGCGCCGCGCCGGGCTTCGCCCAGGTCCGCGCGTAGGGGGCGTTGACGGCCTCGCCGAACTGCGTGGTGTTGCGCCAGACCAGGCCGGCCCTGGCGCGCTCGCCGGGCGCCAGGGTCAGCGGCCGCGGCGGGGCGTCGGCTCCCGTGCCGGAGGCGATGGCGTCCCCGCCGTCCAGGATCCGCACCCCGTCGACGGGCCGGTGCTCCTCGTCGAGGATCTCGATCTCCGGGTAGCCGTCGAGCGCGTACGGCTCGCTGCCGCAGTTCTCCAGGTGCAGCCCCACGACCCGCAGACCCATCGCGGCGTCGCCCTGATCGGCGTGGACCCGCACCCCCGAGGCCGGGCACGGGCCCGTCTCGGAGGGGGCCTCGTCGGCGGGGACGCTCCTGACCTTGGAGATCGACACGCGCTCCCCGTCGGCCAGGGTGACGGTCCGCCGCACCGGCCGGCCCGGCTCGACCGACTCCACGGTCTCCTGCGCGCCGGACATCGCGGCACCGGTCTCCGACGCGAAGGTGAAGGAGACGGTGTACGTGAAGGCCTCGGCCCCTTCGTGGGTGACCTCGAACTCGACACGGTCGCACGCGGGGCCGCGCTGGCCGGTGATCCTGACGCCGTCCCGCTCCGTCCACGACGGGTCGGTGGGACAGGGGGAGCCCGAACCGCCGCTCGGCGAACCGGCGTGCTGGGTGCCGCACGCCGTGAGCAGCAGCAGGGCGCAGACGGGCAGAAGGAGGGGGCGCATCCGCCGAGTCGACCAGTACCGGCCCCGCGGAGCTGTGACGGAAGCCACCCCTCCGGTCACAGCCCTGTGACAGCCGAACCCGGGCCGAGCGGAAAATCCCAGGTGGCCCGGCTTTGTTGTCGGTACGTTGGCAGGAACCCGCGGGCACGCATACCCGCACTTCAAACCCTTTCGAGGCAACCACCGTGTTCCTGACGATCAGTACCACCGGTACCCAAGAACGCCCCGCGACCGACCTCGGGTTCCTGCTGCACAAGCATCCCGGCAAGGCGCAGGCGTTCTCCACCTCCTACGGCAAGGCGCACGTCCTCTACCCCGAGGCCGACGCCCGCCGCTGCACGGCGGCGCTGCTGCTGGAGGTGGACGCGGTGGCACTGGTCCGGCGCGGCAAGGGCAAGGGCCGGGGCGGCGCCCCCGACGCGGCCCTGGCGCAGTACGTCAACGACCGCCCGTACGCGGCCTCCTCGCTGCTGGCCGTAGCGCTGAGCGGAGTCTTCTCCAGCGCGATGCGCGGGGTGTGCAACGCCCGCCCCGACCGCGCCGCCGAGCCGCTCCCGCTGCGCATCGAGATACCCGCCCTGCCCGCCCGCGGCGGACCCGCCCTCGTACGCGGGCTGTTCGAGCCACTCGGGTGGACGGTGACTGCCGATCCGGTGCCGCTGGACACCGAGTTCCCCCAGTGGGGCGACTCGCGGTACGTGCGGCTCGTGCTGGAGTCCGAGGCGCTGACCCTCGCCGCGGCCCTGCGCCACCTGTACGTCCTGCTCCCCGTCCTGGACGACGCCAAGCACTACTGGGTCTCCCCCGACGAGGTCGACAAGCTGCTGCGGGCCGGTGAGGGCTGGCTGCCCGACCACCCGGAGCAGAAGCTGATCACCAGCCGTTACCTCTCGCGCCGCTGGTCGCTGACCCGCCAGGCGAGGGAACGCCTCGAGCTGGTGCGGCTGGCCGAGACCGACGACAGCGAGGTCGAGGCCATCGACAACGCGGTCGGGGCCGAGACGGAGGAGGCCGAGAAGCCCACGCCGCTCGCCGTGCAGCGGCGCGAGGCGATCGTGGCCGCGCTCCATGAGGCGGGTGCCGCCCGGGTCCTCGACCTCGGCTGCGGTCAGGGCCAGTTGGTGCAGGCGCTGCTCAAGGACGTCCGCTTCACCGAGATCGTCGGCGTCGACGTGTCGATGCGGGCGCTGACCATCGCCTCCCGGCGGCTGAAGCTGGACCGGATGGGTGAGCGGCAGGCCGCGCGGGTGAAGCTCTTCCAGGGTTCGCTCGCCTACACGGACAACCGGCTGGGGGGCTACGACGCCGCCGTGCTCAGCGAGGTGATCGAGCACCTCGACCTGCCCCGGCTGCCCGCCCTGGAGTACGCCGTGTTCGGCGCGGCCCGCCCCCGCACGGTCCTCGTGACCACCCCGAACGTCGAGTACAACGTCCGCTGGGAGACCCTCCCGGCCGGACACGTCCGGCACGGCGACCACCGCTTCGAGTGGACCCGCGCCGAGTTCCAGGATTGGGCCCGGTCCGTCGCCGAACGGTACGGATACCAGGTCGGGTTCCGTCCGGTCGGGCCCGACGACCCCGAAGTGGGACCGCCCACCCAGATGGCCACGTTCTCCAGGAACACAGCCGGCTTCGGCACCGCGAAGGAGGAGAAGCCCGCATGACCGCCGACACCGTGGGGCGCATCCTGCCCGTCACCGACCTCTCCCTCGTGGTCCTCGTCGGTGCCTCCGGCTCCGGCAAGTCCACCTTCGCCCGCAGGCACTTCAAGCCCACCGAGGTCATCTCCTCGGACTTCTGCCGTGGCCTGGTCTCCGACGACGAGAACGACCAGAGCGCCACACGCGACGCCTTCGACGTCCTGCACCACATCGCGGGCAAGCGCCTCGCCGCCGGCCGCCGCACGGTCGTCGACGCGACCAGCGTCCAGCCGGACGCCCGGCGGCAACTGGTCGAGCTGGCGAAGAAGTACGACGTGCTGCCCATCGCCATCGTGCTGGACGTGCCCGAGGAGGTGTGCGCCGAGCGCAACGTGGCCCGCCCCGACCGGGCCGACATGCCGCGCCGGGTGATCCAGCGGCACATCCGCGAACTCCGGCGCTCCCTGCGCCACCTGGAGCGTGAGGGCTTCCGCAAGGTGCACGTCCTGCGCGGAGCGGCGGACGTCGAGAGCGCCACGGTGGTCACCGAGAAGCGCTTCAACGACCTCACCCACCTCACCGGCCCCTTCGACATCATCGGCGACATCCACGGCTGCGCGGCGGAACTGGATTCGCTGCTGGGCAAGTTGGGGTACGCCGACGGGGCGCACCCCGACGGCCGGACGGCCGTCTTCGTCGGTGACCTCGTCGACCGTGGCCCGGACAGCCCGGGTGTGCTGCGCCGTGTGATGGCGATGGTGAAGTCCGGCAACGCGCTCTGCGTGCCGGGCAACCACGAGAACAAGTACGGGCGGCATCTGCGCGGGCGCAAGGTCCAGCAGACGCACGGGCTCGCGGAGACCGTCGCCCAGATGCAGGACGAGAGCGAGGAGTTCAAGCGGGAGGTACGGGAGTTCATCGACGGACTGGTCAGCCACTACGTCCTCGACGGCGGAAAGCTGGTCGTCTGTCACGCGGGGCTGCCGGAGAAGTACCACGGCCGCACCTCCGGCCGGGTCCGCAGCCACGCCCTGTACGGGGACACGACCGGCGAGACCGACGAGTTCGGGCTGCCGGTGCGCTACCCGTGGGCGGAGGACTACCGCGGCCGGGCGGCGGTGGTGTACGGCCACACCCCGGTACCGGAGGCCACCTGGCTGAACAACACCATCTGCCTGGACACCGGCGCCGTCTTCGGCGGCAAGCTCACCGCGCTGCGCTGGCCGGAGCGGGAGCTGGTCGACGTACCGGCCGAGCGGGTGTGGTACGAGCCGGCCAAGCCGCTGCGGAGCGAGGCGCCGGGCGGGCAGGACGGGCGGCCGCTGGCCCTGTCGGACGTGCACGGTCGGCGGGTCGTGGAGACCCGGTACGCCGGGCGGATCTCGGTGCGCGAGGAGAACGCGGCGGCGGCCCTGGAGATCATGAGCCGCTTCGCGGTCGACCCGCGGCTGCTGCCGTACCTCCCGCCGACGATGGCTCCGACGGCCACCTCGCGCGTCGAGGGCTATCTGGAGCACCCGGCGGAGGCCTTCGCGCAGTACAAGGACGACGGTGTCGCGCGCGTCGTGTGCGAGGAGAAGCACATGGGCTCGCGGGCGGTGGCGCTCGTGTGCCGGGACGCGGAGGCGGCGCGGAGGCGCTTCGGGGTGGACGGGCCCACGGGGTCGCTCTACACCCGTACCGGCCGCCCGTTCTTCGACGACGAGCAGGTCACCGAGGAGATCCTGGGACGGCTCCGGGCGGCGGCCGAGTCGGCGGGTCTGTTCGCGGAGCTCGCCGCATCCGACAGCGCCTCCGGCGCGGGCGAGTGGCTGCTGCTCGACGCGGAACTCATGCCGTGGTCGCTGAAGGCGTCCGGGCTGCTGCGCAGTCAGTACGCGGCGGTCGGCGCCGCCTCCGGGGCGGTGTTCCCGGGCGCGGTGGCCGCTCTGGAGGGCGCCGCGGCGCGCGGTGTCGACGTCGGCCCGCTGCTGGCGCGCCAGCGGGAGCGGGCGGCCGACGCCGCGTCGTTCACCGAGGCGTACCGGCGCTACTGCTGGGCCACGGAGGGCCTGGACGGTGTACGCCTCGCCCCGTTCCAGATCCTGGCCGCACCGGGACGCAGCCTCGCCGACCTGCCGCAGGACAGGCAACTGGCCCTGCTCGACCGCCTCGTCGAGCACGACGGCACCGGCCTGCTCCAGACCACCCGGCGGCTGTACGTCGACACCGGTGACCCGGAGTCGGTGCGCGCCGGCGTCGACTGGTGGCTGGAGATGACCGGCCGGGGCGGCGAGGGCATGGTCGTCAAGCCCGTCGGCGCCGTGGTGCGCGACGAGCAGGGGCGCCTGGTGCAGCCCGGCATCAAGTGCCGCGGCCGTGAGTACCTGCGGATCATCTACGGTCCCGAGTACACGCGCCCGGACAACCTGGCCAGGCTGCGCGCGCGGTTCCTGAACCACAAGCGGTCGCTGGCGCTGCGCGAGTACGCGCTCGGTCTGGAGGCCCTGGACCGGCTGGCCGAGGGCGAGCCGCTGTGGCGGGTGCACGAGGCGGTGTTCGGGGTGCTGGCCCTGGAGTCGGAGCCGGTGGACCCGCGGCTGTAGCCGTCCGCGGCCGGTGAGCCGGACCGTGCCCTGAGCGCGGTCCGGCTCCGTGCCACCGGGGCGACCTGCCGAAAGAGGGGGTGAACAGGAGCGCGAATGGTCAGGATGGAGGCATGGGATTCCATGTCGACTCCGAGGCCGGGCGGCTGCGCCGCGTCATCCTGCACCGGCCGGATCTAGAGCTCAAAAGGCTCACCCCCAGCAACAAGGACGCCCTCCTCTTCGACGACGTCCTCTGGGTGCGCCGCGCCCGCGCCGAGCACGACGGGTTCGCCGACGTGCTGCGCGACCGCGGTGTCACCGTCCACCTGTTCGGCGAGCTGCTCGTCGAGGCCCTGGAGATCCCGGCGGCCCGCACGCTCGTACTGGACCGGGTCTTCGACGAGAAGGAGTACGGCCCGCTGGCCACGGACCACCTCCGGGCGTCCTTCGAGGCGCTGCCCACGCGGGAGCTGGCCGAGGCGCTGGTCGGCGGGATGACCAAACGGGAGTTCCTGGACGCGCACGCGGAGCCGACCTCGGTGCGCTTCCACGTCATGGACCTCGACGACTTCCTGCTCGAACCGCTGCCGAACCACCTCTTCACCCGTGACACCTCCGCCTGGATCTACGACGGCGTCTCCATCAACGCCATGCGCTGGCCCGCCCGGCAGCGTGAGACCGTGCACTTCGAGGCGATCTACCGGCACCACCCGCTGTTCCGTGACGAGAGGTTCCACCTCTGGTCGGAGGGGCAGGCCGACTACCCGTCGACCATCGAGGGCGGGGACGTGCTCGTGATCGGCAACGGGGCCGTGCTCATCGGCATGAGCGAGCGGACCACCCCGCAGGCCGTCGAGATGCTGGCGCACAAGCTGTTCGCCGCGGGCTCCGCGGAGACGATCGTGGCCCTGGACATGCCCAAGCGACGCGCCCTGATGCACCTCGACACGGTGATGACCATGGTCGACGGCGATGTGTTCACCCAGTACGCCGGGCTCGGCATGCTGCGCTCGTACACCATCGAGCCGGGCGTCGGCGAGAAGGAGCTGAAGGTCACCGACCACCCGCCGGAGCACATGCACCGGGCGATCGCCGCCGCGCTCGGGCTCAGCGAGATCAGGGTCCTGACCGCCACCCAGGACGTGCACGCGGCCGAGCGTGAGCAGTGGGACGACGGCTGCAACGTGCTCGCCGTCGAACCGGGCGTGGTCGTCGCCTACGAACGGAACTCCACCACCAACACCCATCTGCGCAAGCAGGGCATCGAGGTGATCGAGATCCCGGGCAGCGAGCTGGGGCGGGGAAGAGGGGGGCCGCGCTGCATGAGCTGCCCCGTGCAGCGGGACCCTGTATAGGCGTGACGCCGTGGAGACAGGCGCTGCACGGGTAGGGCGGCGCGCAGACAGGGGATGTATAGAAATTCTGAACTTCGTATAGACTTTCAGCGCCCTGTCCCTGACCCCGTCCCTCTGGAGCGCCCCTCATGGCGACAGTCCCGACCGCCCTCGCCGGCCGCCACTTCCTCAAGGAGCTCGACTTCACCGAGCGGGAGTTCCTCGGCCTGGTCGAGCTGGCCGCCGAGCTGAAGGCCGCCAAGAAGGCCGGGACCGAGACCCAGTATCTGCGCGGCAGCAACATCGCGCTGATCTTCGAGAAGACGTCGACGCGCACCCGCTGCGCGTTCGAGGTGGCGGCGGCCGACCAGGGGGCCTCGACAACGTACCTCGACCCCTCCGGTTCGCAGATCGGGCACAAGGAGTCGGTGAAGGACACCGCCCGCGTGCTCGGCCGGATGTACGACGGGATCGAGTACCGCGGGGACAGCCAGGCCAAAGTGGAGGAGCTGGCGGCGTTCGCCGGCGTGCCGGTCTTCAACGGCCTCACCGACGACTGGCATCCCACCCAGATGCTCGCCGACGTCCTCACCATGACCGAGCAGGGCACCGGGCCGCTGCCGGAGACCGCGTTCGCGTACCTCGGCGACGCCCGCTTCAACATGGGCAACTCCTACCTGGTCACGGGCGCCCTGCTCGGCATGGACGTACGGATCGTCGCCCCCAGGTCCTACTGGCCCGCCCAAGAGGTCGTCGACCGGGCCCGCGTGCTGGCCAAGACGAGCGGTGCGCGGATCACCCTCACCGAGGACGTGGCCGAGGGCGTCCTCGGGGCCCACTTCGTCGCCACCGACGTCTGGGTCTCCATGGGCGAGCCCAAGGAGGTCTGGGACGAGCGGATCACCGCGCTCGCCCCGTACGCCGTGACCATGGACGTGCTGCGCGCCACCGGGCACCCGGACGTGAAGTTCCTGCACTGCCTGCCCGCCTTCCACGACCTCGGCACCAAGGTCGGCCGCGAGATCCACGAGCGGCACGGGCTGGACTCCCTGGAGGTCACCGACGAGGTCTTCGAGTCGGCCCACTCGGTCGTCTTCGACCAGGCGGAGAACAGGCTGCACACCATCAAGGCGGTCCTGGTCGCCACCCTGGCGTGAGCCGTCTCCTACGGAACGCCTCTGATCAGGCCTTATGCTGACCGGCGGCCCGGAGCCATCCCTTCCGCGGCCGTCGCGCGCCCCATCCGGGCGCACCCCGTCCCCAGAAAGAGCACCACCCGCATGCCCCGCATCAAATCCCCCGCCCTCCTGGTGGCCGAATCCGGCGCCGACCGCGAGGGCCACGGCCTCAAGCGCACGATGGGCCTGTTCCAGCTCATCTGCTTCGGCGTCGGCGCGATCGTCGGCACCGGCATCTTCGTCGGCCTGTCCGACTCGGTCGCCCAGGCCGGTCCCGCCGTCGTCGTCTCCTTCGTGCTGGCCGCGATCACCTGCGTGTTCACCGCGTTCGCCTTCGCCGAGCTGGGCGGCGCGATCCCGGTGTCCGGCTCCTCGTACTCCTTCGCCTACGCCGGGCTCGGCGAGACCACCGCCTTCCTGGTCGGCTGGTGCCTGCTCCTGGAGTACGGCGTCTCGGTCTCCGCCGTCGCGGTCGGCTGGAGCCAGTACGTCAACGAACTCCTCGACAGTCTCATCGGCCTCCGGCTGCCCGCCGCGCTCTCCGCGAGCCCCGGCGACGGCGGTGTCGTCAACCTGCCGGCCGTCCTGGTCATCGCCATGGCCGCCGTCCTGCTGGTGCGCGGCGTGCGGGAGAGCGCCCGGGCCACGGCCGCGATGGCCGTGCTCAAGCTGGCCATCCTCGTCGCCTTCTGCGCGATCGGCTTCAGCGCCTTCAAGGACGGCAACCTCGTGCCGTTCGCCCCGGCCGGACTGGCCGGCATCGGCGCGGGCACCACCGCCGCCTTCTTCTCCTACATCGGCTTCGACGCGATCACCACCGCCGGCGAGGAGGCGAAGAACCCGCGCCGGGACATCCCGGTGGCGATCCTCGTCTGCATCGGCGTGGTCACCGTGCTGTACTGCGCGGTCGCGCTCGCCGCGATCGGTGCCGTCGGCGGCGACGCGGTCGGCGGCCGGCCCGCCGCGCTGTCCTACGTCGTCGACCGGGTCACCGGCTCCGGGATCGGCGGCGGGATCATCGCCTTCGGCGCGGTCGTCGCGATCGCCTCGGTGGTGCTCGCCGTGATGTACGGCCAGAGCCGCATCCTGATGTCGATGTCCCGGGACGGTCTCGTCCCGCGCGTCTTCCAGAAGGTCTCGCCGCGCACGGCCACGCCCGTCGCGGGCACCCTGATCATCGCGATCGTCTTCGCGGTCCCGGCGGCCTTCTCGTCGCTGGACGCGGTGGTCAACCTCTGCACCATCGGCACGCTCGCCGTCATGGCCGTGGTCAACGTGGCGGTGATCGCCCTGCGCCGCCGCGAGCCGGACCTGCCCCGCACCTTCCGGGTGCCGCTGTACCCCGTGGTGCCGCTGCTGGGCGTCGGCTTCTGCCTGTACCTGATGTACGAGACGGGCTGGACGACCTGGGCGCAGTTCGCGGTGTTCCTCGCCGTGGGGCTGCTCGGCTACCTCGGGTACGGGCGCCGCAACTCGCGAATGGCGCGGGTCACGACGCCGGACGCGGCTGGTACCGGGGCTGCCGCTGACGCGGTACGACAGGCAGTCTGAACCACACCGCCTTGCCGGACTCGGTGGGGCGGTGACCGCAGGCCGCGCTCAGCGTGCGGATCAGCAGCAGGCCGCGCCCGTGCTCCTGCCAGGGGTCGGGCTCGCGCTCGGCGGGCCTGGTGAGGTTGCCGGGCGGCGCGGGGTCGGGGTCGTGCACCTCGACCTTGCAGCCGCTCGGCAGCAGCTCCAGGACCAGCTCTATCGGGGCGTCGCCCGTGGTGTGCTCCACGGCGTTGGCCACCAGCTCGGCGGTGAGCAGCTCGGCGGTGTCGCTGTCCGCGCCGTGCTGAAGCTCCGCGAGCGCCGTACGGACCAGCGCGCGGGCCACGGGCACGGCCGCCGTGGAATGCGGCAGCGCGACGCGCCAGGAGGCGGGGGCTGAGAAGCGATCGTGCAAGGCCAGTCCGTTCATGGTGCAGGCATCTCCTGAGTGCCGAGATCCTCAGGTCGTCCTGCGTTCAACCGTAGAAATGGTACGGCGCCCCTCGGCGGGGTCTCGCGACGGGCACCGCCCGGGACCGTGGGCCCCGTGAGTGCGGCCTACCCAGCTGAACGGACGGGATGGCACGGATGCTCCCGCTGTTACCGCGTCATCGATGTCCGGTGACTTCTGTGTGACGCGACCGAACCCCTGTGACCAGGCCAAACAGTACGGCTCCTCCTATCGCGCACTCCTGACGACAGTCAAGAATGAGTGATAACGTCGTCGGGTAGAGGTCAGTGAGGCAGTGCCCGCCCAAGGAGGCCGCACCCCATGAGTCCCTTCACCGGCTCCGCCGCCCCCACCTCGCCCTGGCGCCATCTGCGCGTCGACCGGGCCGACGGTGTCGCCACGGTCACACTGGCCCGTCCCGACAAGCTCAACGCCCTCACCTTCGGTGCCTACGCCGACCTGCGCGACCTGCTCGCCGAGCTGTCGCGGGAGCGGTCCGTGCGCGCCCTGGTGCTGGCCGGCGAGGGACGCGGCTTCTGCTCGGGCGGGGACGTCGACGAGATCATCGGCGCCACCCTGTCCATGGACACCGCCCAGCTCCTGGACTTCAACCGGATGACGGGCCAGGTGGTCCGCGCCATCCGGGAGTGCCCGTTCCCGGTGATCGCGGCGGTGCACGGCGTGGCGGCGGGCGCCGGGGCGGTCCTCGCGCTCGCGGCCGACTTCCGGGTCGCGGACCCCACCTCCCGCTTCGCGTTCCTCTTCACCCGGGTCGGCCTGTCCGGCGGCGACATGGGCGCCGCCTACCTGCTGCCCCGGGTCGTCGGCCTGGGCCACGCGACCCGCCTGCTGATGCTCGGCGAACCGGTCCGGGCACCCGAGGCCGAGCGCATCGGCCTGATCAGCGAGATGACCGACGAGGGCCGGGCCGACGAGGCCGCCCAGCGGCTGGCCCGCCGCCTGGCCGACGGCCCGGCGCTGGCCCACGCCCAGACGAAGGCCCTGCTGACGGCCGAGCTGGACATGCCGCTGGCGGCCTCGGTCGAACTGGACGCCTCGACGCAGGCACTCCTCATGAACGGCGAGGACTACGCGGAGTTCCACGCGGCCTTCACGGAGAAGCGGCCGCCCAAATGGCAGGGACGGTGAGCATGCCCACCTCAGGGGCGCGGGGAACTGCGCGACCAGCCACGACGTACCCGCGGCCGGCCGCGAGGTCCAGCCACCCCCGCCGCATCGCGATCATCGGCGGCGGCCCCGGCGGCCTCTACGCCGCCGCCCTCCTGAAGCGCCTCGACCCGGAGCGTGAGATCACCCTCTGGGAGCGCAACGCCCCCGAGGACACCTTCGGCTTCGGCGTGGTCCTCTCCGACGAGACCCTCGGCGGCATCGAACACGCCGACCCCGTCGTCCACGAGGCCCTGCAACAGCACTTCGTCCGCTGGGACGACATCGACATCGCCCACCGGGGAGAACGCCACACCTCCTCGGGGCACGGCTTCGCCGCCCTCGGCCGCAGAGAGCTCCTGGAGATCTTGCACGACCGTTGCCGCGAACTCGGCGTCGACCTCCGCTTCCGCGCCGAGGCGCCGGCCACGGCCTCGCTCTCGGCCTCGTACGACCTCGTCATCGCCGCCGACGGAGTGCACAGCGCCACCCGTGAGGCCCACACCGATGTGTTCCGGCCGCACATCACCGCGCACCGCTGCCGGTACATCTGGCTCGCCGCCGACTTCGCCTTCGACGCCTTCCGCTTCGAGATCGCCGAGACCGAGCACGGTGTGATGCAACTGCACGGCTACCCCTACGCGCCCGACGCCTCCACCGTGATCGTCGAGATGCGCGAGGAGGTCTGGCACGCGGCCGGTTTCGACGAACTCGGCGAGCGGGAGTCGATCGAACGCTGCGCGAAGATCTTCGCGGACGCGCTCGGCGGCCGCCCGCTGCAGTCCAACAACTCGACCTGGACCACCTTCCGCACGGTCGTCAACGACCGCTGGTCGCACGGCAACGTCGTCCTTCTCGGCGACGCCGCGCACACCGCCCACTTCTCCATCGGTTCCGGCACCAAGCTCGCCGTCGAGGACGCCCTCGCCCTCGCGGCCTGTCTGGAGGAAAGGCCCACCCTCGACGAGGCCCTGGCCGCGTACGAGGAGGAGCGCAGGCCCGTCGTCGCCTCCACCCAGCGTGCCGCCCGGGCCAGCCTGGAGTGGTTCGAGAACCTCGCGTCCCACCTCGGGCAGCGGCCCCGGCAGTTCGCCTTCAACCTGCTCACCCGCAGCCGCCGCGTCACCCACGACAACCTCCGGCTGCGCGACGCGCACTTCACCGAGGCCGTGGAGCGCGAGTTCGGCTGCCCGCCCGGCACGCCCCCGATGTTCACCCCGTTCCGGCTGCGTGGTATGACCCTGCGCAACCGGGTCGTCGTCTCGCCGATGGACATGTACTCGGCGGTCGACGGCGTCCCCGGCGACTTCCACCTCGTCCATCTCGGCGCCCGCGCGCTCGGGGGCGCCGGGCTGGTGATGACCGAGATGGTGTGCGTGAGCCCCGAGGGCCGCATCACCCCCGGCTGCGCCGGCCTGTACACCGGCAAGCAGGCCGAGGCCTGGCGGCGGATCACCGACTTCGTGCACCGCCAGGCACCCGGGACCGGGATCGGTGTGCAACTCGGTCACAGCGGGCGCAAGGGCTCGACCCGGCTGATGTGGGAGGGCATGGACGAGCCGCTGCCCGACGGCAACTGGCCGCTCGTGGCCGCCTCCCCGCTGCCGTACAGGCCCGGCAGCCAGACGCCGCGTGAGCTGTCCCGTGCCCAGCTCACCGACATAAGGGAACAGTTCACCGCCGCCGCCTGGCGGGCCGCGCGGGCCGGCTTCGACCTGCTCGAACTGCACTGCGCCCACGGCTATCTGCTCTCCGGTTTCCTCTCCCCGCTGACCAACCGGCGCACCGACGCCTACGGCGGCTCGCTCGCGAGGCGGCTCCGCTTCCCGCTGGAGGTGTTCGACGCCGTACGGGCCGTGTGGCCGGAGGAGCGGCCGATGACCGTGCGGATCTCTGCCACCGACTGGGCCGAGGGCGGCACCACGCCCGAGGAGGCCGTCGCCGTCGCCCGCGCCTTCGCCGCGCACGGCGCGGACGCGATCGACGTGTCGACCGGGCAGGTGGTGGCCGAGGAGCGGCCGGAGTTCGGGCGGTCGTACCAGACGCCGTACGCGGACCGGATCCGGCACGAGGCGGGCGTCCCGGTGATGGCGGTCGGCGCGATCTCCTCCTGGGACGACGTCAACTCCCTGATCCTGGCGGGCCGTACGGACCTGTGCGCGCTGGCCCGACCGCACCTGTACGACCCGCACTGGACGCTGCACGCCGCCGCCGAGCAGGGTTACGACGGTCCGGGCGTCGCCTGGCCGGCCCCGTACCGGGCGGGCAGCCGCCCACCCCGCACCGGCCGCACCGACGCCCCCAAACCCCGCCTGACACTGAGCACCTGAGCCCCGGAAACCCGGCCGCCCAGATGCCCGCGCGGGGTCAGAGGCCTGCGAAGGTCGCGCCTGCGTCGCGCAGTCGTTCGTGGAGTCCCCGGAACACCGCCGCCGACCGCACGCCCGGCCAGTTCCCGGGCAGCAGGCCGGCCGGCAGTCCGGGGTCGAGGTAGGGCAGATGGCGCCACGAGTCCAGGGCCAGCAGGTAGTCCCGGTAGGCCTCCTCGGGCGGGGTGTCCGCGCGCCGCTCCCAGTCGCGCAGCACGCGCGCGTGCCGGTCGAGGAACGCCTCGTGCTCCTTGGCGATCGCCGCCAGGTCCCACCAGCGGGCGACCGCCTCGACGGTCGGCGCGAAACCGAGGTGCCGGCCGCGGAAGAGGTCGACGTAGGGGTCCAGGCGCAGCCGTTGCAGGGTGTGCCGGGTCTCCTCGTGCAGCCGGGCCGGGGCGATCCACACGCCGGGTGCGGCCGTGCCGAAGCCGAGCCCCGCCAGGCGGGAGCGCAGCACGTGCCGCTTCTGCCGTTCCGACTCCGGCACGGAGAACACCGCGAGCACCCAGCCCTCGTCCTCGGGCGGCGCGGTGCCGTAGATGCGCCGGTCGCCGTCGTCCAGCAACTGCCGGGCGTCCGGGGAGAGTTCGTAACCCGCCGCCCCCTGGCCGGTGCGGGCCGGGACGAGCAGACCGCGGCGCTTGAGGCGGGACACCGACGAGCGCACCGACGGCGCGTCCACGCCGACCGCGGCCAGCAGCCGGATCAGTTCGGCGACCGGTACCGGACCGGGCATGAAGCGGCCGTACGCGCCGTAGAGCGTGACGATGAGGGACCGGGGTGCGTGCTGGTCGGACACGTTGATCATCTTAGGTCGTGCGGATCACTGCCGGTCGCCTCCGGTGCGCAGCCGGAACCGCTGGAGCTTTCCGGTCGCGGTCCGCGGGAGGGCGTCCAGGAAGACGATCTCGCGAGGGCACTTGTACGGCGCCAGTTCGGACTTGACGAAGGCGCGCAGCGCGTTCGCGTCCCGTTCGGCGCCCTCCTTGAGGACGGCGTACGCCACCACCGTCATGCCGCGCGCCTCGTCGGGCCGGCCGACGACCGCCGCCTCCAGGACGTCCGGATGCCGCAGCAGCGCGTCCTCGACCTCGGGTCCGGCGATGTTGTACCCGGCCGAGATGATCATGTCGTCGGCGCGGGCGACGTACCGGAAGTAGCCGTCGGGCTCACGGACATAGGTGTCGCCGGTGACGTTCCAGCCGCCGCGCACGTAGTCCCGCTGCCGTGGGTCGGCGAGGTACCGGCAGCCGACGGGGCCGCGCACCGCCAGCAGTCCCGGCTCGCCGTCGGGCAGTTCCCGCCCCTGCGCGTCGACCACGCGCGCGTGCCAGCCCGGGACGGGCACGCCGGTGGACCCGGGTCTGATGTGCTCGTCGGCCGCCGAGATGAAGATGTGCAGCAGCTCGGTGGCGCCGATGCCGTTGATGACGCGCAGCCCGGTCCGCTCGTGCCAGGCCCGCCAGGTGGCCGCGGGCAGGTTCTCACCAGCCGAGACACAGCGCCGCAGGGACGTCAGGTCGTGCCCGTCCAGCTCGCCGAGCATCGCCCGGTACGCGGTCGGCGCGGTGAACAGCACCGACACCCGGTGCTCGGCGATCGCCGGCAACAGCTGTCTCGGTCCCGCCTGTTCCAGCAGCAGGGCACCGGCGCCGGCCCGCAGCGGGAAGACGACCAGACCGCCGAGACCAAAGGTGAAGCCGAGCGGGGGACTGCCCGCGAAGACGTCGTCGCTGTGCGGGCGCAGCACATACCGCGAGAAGGTGTCCGCGATCGCCAGCACGTCCCGGTGGAAGTGCATGCACCCTTTGGGGCGTCCGGTGGTGCCGGAGGTGAACGCGATCAGCGCCACGTCGTCCGCGGCGGTGTCCACGGCCGGGTACGGGCCGGCGGGGGCCGGGAGGTGCAGGAGGTCGTCGGGCGTGTCACCGCCGAACGTCGTGATCCGCAGGTCCGGTATCTCCGCCTTGGCCAGGTCGTCGACGGCCCGGATGTCGCACAGCGCGTGCCGGACGCGGGCGATCCCGCAGATCGTGCTCAGCTCGTGCGGGCGCTGCTGGGCCAGCACGGTCACGGCGACCGCGCCCGCCTTCAGCACCGCCAGCCAGCAGGCCGCCAGCCACGGTGTGGTCGGGCCGCGCAGCAGGACACGGTTGCCGGGGGCGATCCCGAGGCCGGTGGTGAGGACGTGCGCGAGCCGGTCGACGCGGGCGCGCAGCTCGCCGTACGTCCAGGCCGGGCCCTGCGGCGTGTGGAACACGGGGCGGTCGTCGGGCGGGCCGTCCAGGAGGTCGGCGGCGCAGTTCAGCCGTTCGGGGTAGCGCAGCTCCGGCAGGTCGAAGCGGAGTTCGGGCCACTGGTCGCGCGGCGGGAGATGGTCGCGCGCGAAGGTGTCGACGTGGCCGGAGCGGGTCGGACGGTCGTCCATGGCGGTTCGCCCCCTTGCCTGGTGGGCGTCGTGGTGGGCTCGCACGAGGAGCGTATCGTGTTGGTGACGGCAGTCAACGGGGCGCGATACCGTCGGGTGGGACCGCTCCGGAGGGAGGACCGGCAGTGCCCGCATTCTCACTCGAACCGGACCAGGTGGCGCGGTGTGCCGAGCTGCGCACCCTCGCCGCCGAACGGCTGCGCCCGCTCGCCGAGAAGGGCGAACCGGGCCACGTCAACCGCCCCCTCGTCACCGAACTCGGCCGACTCGGCCTCCTGGACCGACTGTTCACCTCCGGTGCGCTCGACCTCTGCCTGATGCGCGAGTCCCTCGCCTACGCCTGCACGGAGGCCGAGACCGCCCTCGCCCTCCAGGGCCTGGGTGCCCACCCCGTCCACGCCCACGGCACAGCGGCCCAGCGCGACCGCTGGCTGCCGGGGGTGCGCGAGGGCAGCGTGGTCGCGGCCTTCGCCCTGAGCGAGCCGGGCGCGGGGTCGGACGCGGCGGCGCTGTCCCTGCGCGCCGCGCCGGACGGCGGTGTACCTGACGCGCTGTCCGTGCGCGCCGGGCCGGGCGGCGACGTGCCTGACGCGCTGTCCGCCGAGGCCGACGGCTCCCGGCGCTGGCGGCTCACCGGCGAGAAGTGCTGGATCTCCAACGCCCCCGAGGCCGACTTCTACACCGTCTTCGCACGGACGACCCCGGGCGCGGGCGCCCGCGGAGTCACCGCGTTCCTGGTGCCGGCCGACCGCGCCGGCCTCACCGGCACCGGGCTCGACATGCTCTCCCCGCACCCCATCGGCGCCCTGCACTTCGACGCCGTGCCGGTCACCGCCGACGACGTGCTCGGCGGGACCGACCGGGGCTTCCGGGTCGCCATGGGCACGCTGAACCTGTTCCGCCCCAGCGTCGGCGCCTTCGCCGTCGGGATGGCCCAGGCCGCCCTGGACGCGAGCCTCGCGCACACCGCCGGGCGGGACGCCTTCGGCGGCAAGCTGAAGGACCTTCAGACCGTCGCCCACCAGGTCGCCGAGATGGCGCTGCGCACCGAGGCGGCCCGCCTGATGGTGTACGCGGCGGCGACGGCGTACGACGAAGGCGCGGACGGTGTCCCGAAGCGGGCCGCGATGGCGAAGCTGCTCGCCACCGAGACGGCGCAGTACGTCGTCGACGCGGCGGTCCAGCTGCACGGGGCGCGGGCGCTGCACCGCGGGCACCTGCTCGAACACCTCTACCGCGAGGTGCGCGCCCCGCGTGTCTACGAAGGGGCGAGCGAGGTCCAACGCGGCATCATCGCCAAGGAGTTGTACGCCACCCTGGAGGCCCGACCGTGACCGCCGAGCGCATCGACCCGCCCGACCTCTCCCCGGCCACCGGCTTCTCGCACGCCGTCGTCGCCACCGGCTCCCGCCTGGTCTTCCTGGCCGGTCAGACCGCCCTCGACACCGACGGCAAGGTCACCGGCGACACCCTGCCCGAGCAGTTCGCACAGGCACTCGGCAATCTGCTGACCGCCCTGCGCGCCGCCGGCGGCACCTCGGCCGACCTCGCCCGCGTCACCGTCTACGCCACGGACGTCGCCGCCTACCGCGCACACGCCCCGGAACTCGGCCGCGTCTGGCGGAGCCTGGCCGGACGGCACTACCCCGCGATGGCGGTCGTCGAGGTCGTGAGGCTGTGGGACGAGGCGGCGATGGTGGAGCTCGACGGGTTCGCGGTGCTGCCCTGACGCCACGGCGCGACCACGCGCCCGTCGGGCAGCAGCGCGCCGGTGTCGTCGAAGACGATCGCGCCGCTGCACAGCAGGCTCCACCCCTGCTCGGGGTGGGCCGCGACGACATGCGGGGCGCGGGCGTCGGGCCGGGAGCACGAAGGCTGGTGGGAACACATGGCGCACCTCAACGGTCGTAGGACCATCCGTACAGCTCACACCATGCTCCCGCCGTGAACACGGGGGAACGGACCGCCGAGAAGCGTGACAAGACGGGGACAACCCCCGGGCGGTTCCCGTACGGCCGGGCGGACTCGCCACCGAAGGAGTGACGGTCACGCCCCCGGACCCGGGTGCCGGGTACCAGTGGAAGCCCCACTTCAGGAGGTCCTCCCATGTCCATGCGCCCTGCGCTCGGCGCGGCCGCCACTGTCGCGCTGGCCCTGCTCGCCGTCGTCCCCGCGACGCCTGCGGCGGCCGACACCAAGGAGTCGATCACCGTCGACACCGCGGGCCGGATCGGCCCCGACGGCTCGGTCACCCTCACCGGCACCTACCGCTGCGCCGACAGCAGCGGACCGGTCTTCATCAGCTCCTCGATCACCCAGGCGGACCCCTCGGTCCGGTACGGCATCGGCGGCTCCCGTGCCGTGTGCGACGGCAAGGAGCACCGCTGGCAGAACACCGGCAAGCCGCGCAACCACGTGCTGAAGAAGGGCACGGCGCAGGTCGAGGCCACCCTCATGGAGCTGCGTCTGCAGGGCGGCCTGCCGCTGCCCGACTTCCACGCGGCACAGCAGCAGGGCGTCACGCTGGCCCAGAGCTGACCGCCGGCCCGCGCGCCTGCCACCGGACCACCCGGCGGCAGGCGCAAAGGCCGCGGTGACGCCCGCGAGGCCCACCACGACCGGACCGCGGCCGCGTGGCCGGCGCGCTCTCACCCTGCGCCCCACGTGCCAAGATGGACGGAGTCCGTCCCGCCACATCCGCCGAGGTTGCCGTGACCAAGCCCGCCCCCCGTGAGCCGATGCGGCGCAACTCGCGGTCCAACCGGGCGCGCATCCTGGCGACGGCCCGCCAGGAGCTGGGGCAGAACCCCGACATCACCCTGGAGGAGCTGGCGCGGGCCTCCGGCGTCGTACGGCGCACGCTCTTCGGGCACTTCCCGGGCCGCGCGGCCCTGCTGGAGGCGCTCGCCGAGGAGGCGGCCGAGACGCTGCGCGGCGCGGTGGCCGAGGGCAGACGGCCGGGGGAGCAGGCCGAACGGGCGCTCGCGTGGTTCACGCTCGCCCTGTGGCCCGTGGGCGACCGCTACCGCCTGCTGCTGGCCCTGGCCCGCCAGGACCTCGGCGTCGACCGGGTCACCGACATCCTGGCCCCGGCCCGCGAGGAGGTCACGGCCATCCTGGAACGCGGGCAGCGCGAGGGTGTCTTCCACACCCGTCTTCCGCCCGCCGTCCTCAGCGCCGGTCTGGAGGCACTCATCCTCGCCCTGGTGCAGAGCGTCAACACGGGCGCCCTGGACGACGACGGCACCCGCGTCGCCGCGGCCCTCCTCATCGCGGCCGGCGTGCCGGAGCAGCGGGCGGCGACGGTGGTCGAGGAGACCGCCGCGGCCCTCGGCACCACGTCGTAGCCGTGTACCGAGGTGTCCTCGCCCCCGACCTGCGGCACCGCCGCGTCATCGACTCCGCCACCCTGGGGAACACACCATGACGACCATCGCCATCATCGGAGCAGGCCCCGGACTCGGGGCGGCCGTCGCCCGCCGGTTCGGCCGCGAGGGTCACTCCGTCGCCCTCGTCGCCCGCGACCAGGGCCGGCTCGACGCGCTCGCCGCCGACCTGTCCGACGAGGGGATCGTCGCGCGCGGCTTCGCCGCCGACGTACGCGACACCGAGGCCCTGCGGGCGGCACTGGACGCGGCGGACGCGACGCTCGGCACGGTCGAGATCCTCCAGTACAGCCCGGTCCCGCACCCGGACTTCATGCGGCCGGTCCTGGAGACCACCCCCGCGGACCTGCTCGGTCCGCTGGCGTTCTCCGTGCACGGCCCCGTCACGGCGGTCCGCCAGGTCCTTCCCGGCATGCGGGCCCTGGGGCGCGGCACCGTCCTGTTCGTCAACGGCGGCACCGCGGTGGTCCCGCACCCCGACCGGGCGGGCACGTCGATCGCCTTCGCCGCCGAGAGCGCCTACGGCCATCTGCTGCACGACACGCTCGCCGCCGAGGGCATCCACGTCGGGCAGTTGGTCATCCCCGGCGCGATCATCGCCGGCCATCACCGCAAGGACCCGGCGGTGCTCGCCGACACGCTGTGGGGCATGCACACGGACCGGCACGGCTACCGGCACTTCGCCGACGACCTGGACGCCTGACGGGACCGCCGGGCGCGGCCACGGCCCCGCCCGGCGTCGAGGGTCTCGGCGAAGTCGTCCACGCCGACGGGGTCAGGTCGACCAGACGACCCTGCCGTTGTGCACGATGACCACCTTGGCGTCGGCCTGCAGGACCAGCTGGGCGCCGTCGTTGCCGTGGCTCCGGGAGGCCCAGACGGGGCGGTCGTCGCCGTTGTGGATGACGAGGTTGCCGTCCTGCTGGAAGATCGCCCGGTGGTTGCTGCCGAAGGTCATGGACGCCCAGAGGGGCTTGTCGTCCTCGTTGTAGACGACGAGGTTGCCGTCGGTCTGCATGACCATGCGTATGCGGTTGGTGGTCCAGGCCTGGTTGACCTCCAGGACGCTGGTCGCGTAGACGGTCTCGGTGCTCCAGTTCGGCTTCGGGCTCGCCTTGGGCTCGGGCTTCGGCTTCGGCTTGGGCTTCGCCTCCGGCGGGCTGCTCGTGCCGGGCTGCGGCGGGGGCGCGGCGGGCGGGGGAGCGACGACCTTCGGGGGGTCGCTCTTCCTCGGCTTCTCCTTCTTCGGGGACGGACTGGGCTGCTCGGCCACGTAGTCGTCGAGGGCGGCGGGGGAGGAGTCCTGGTTCAGGACCGTGTCCGAGCCCGCGGCAAGCCCCTTGGCGGAGTCGCGGGGCCCCTCGTCCCACCCGCTCCCGGCCAGCAGCAGCGGTACGGCGACGAGAACGGCGCCGGCGATCGCGGCGCCCGCCAGGACCGGCTTCCTGGGGCGTCCCCGGCCGACGGCGGTCTCCGTCCTGACACCCGGCGGCACCGCCCCGACGGCCGCGGCCACGGCGACGCCTTCCTCCGACGCCTCGCCGCTCCCGGCGGGCGGGGGCGGCGAGGTGGTTTCCCCTACGGGGGCGGGGGTGGTTTCGGTTTCCCCTGCCGGGGGCGGGGTGGCGTGAGTCGCCCCAACTGCGCGCGCGGTGACGTCGGTTGCCCCGGCCTGGCGCGGTGCGGTGGTGGATGCCCCTGCCGGGGGCGGGGTGGTGGCGGTCTCGCCTGCCGGGGTGGCGTTGGTTGCCGCGGCTGACGGCGGGGCGGCGGGGGTTGCCTCGGCTGGGCGCGGTGCGGTGGTGGATGCCCCTGCCGGGGACTCGCCTGCCGGGGGCGTGGCGGTCTTGGTTCGCCCGGTCGGAGACGGTGTGGGGGCGGTCTCCCCTGCTGGGGACGCGCCGGCGTTGGATGCCGCGGTCGGAGGCGGGGTGGTCTCGGTTTCTCCCGTCGGGGAGGCGGCGGCGCCGGTCCCCCTGGCTGGGGGCGTGGCGGTGTTGGTCGCCCCGGCCTGGCGCGGTGCGGTGGTGGATGCGCCCGCTGGGGACGGGACGGTGGCGGTCTCCCCCGCCGGGGGTGGGGCGCTGGTGGATGCCCCCGCCGGGGGCGGGGTGTTGGTGGTGTCCCCTGCTGGGGTGGGGCCGGGGTGTGCCGCGGGAGGTGTCGGCGCTTCCTCGTCCGGAGCGGTGGGTGTCTGCGGTAAGCCGGCCTCCGCCGCGTTTGTGCCGGGGGGCTGGTGCTGGGGGGACATGCGGTACTCCTCCTCGGTGGCGGAGCTACGGTGGTGGGCAGGGCCCGTGCAGTGGCCGGCCCGGACGAACGCCGGGGAACCCGGCGGACGTCGGGCGGGTGCCGCGCCGAGGTGGACCAGTTCGGCCCGGTCCCGGTCGCCGAGGTGCGCGGGACGCGCCGCGGTGGCGGCCGCAGGCCGGTCAGACGCCTCTGTGGGCTGCGAGGTCTTCCCGTACGGCCCAACTTAGCCCGTAATAGGGGCGATCAGTCGCCCCGCCCGCCCCAACTCCCCCGTCGCTTTGTCCCCTCACGCCTCCCTGCTCCCCGAAAGTCCCCCACCCGGGCGGCGAACGGGCACGCGGACGCCCGATACGGACCCTGCCCGACCCGTTACGGGCGGGGCTCGTGTGGCATCCTGTTGGCTCCCCGATCTGATCAGTGTCGGCCTGTGCGCATGTCGTTCGGCACTCAAGTATTCGTACCGACCCAAGAGTTCAGGTGGAGATGCGGCCCGGACAACGGCAGGAGGGCGGGCACGGTGCCCCGCCCGTGGTGTCCGACGGCTCCGGCCCGGCCGCCGCCCCCGAGCCACCCGGCGCCGACGCCGACGCCGCCGAGCCCACCGACACTCCGGAGATACCCGAGGCCGTGCGGGCCGCCGCCCGCCGGGCGCCGGGGCACTGGATCGGCGTGGTGGACCCGGAGTGGACGCAGGTGCAGACGCCGCCGGGGTGGGCGGTGCTGGGGGAGTGGCAGTCGGACGAGAGCGGGGGCGTGGGGGACTACCGGGCCAACCCGGCGTACCGGCCCTCGGCCCGGGTGCTGGGCTGGCCGGACCCCACCGACCCGGTGGACGCGGCGGCCCAGCGGGCCGCCACCGGCTACGGCCCGGTGGACGAGGCGCTCGCGGCGCTCGCCGAGGCGGAGATCACGGTGGTGCGCGGCCCGGACGGCGGGCCCCTCACGGCCGCCGGGCGGGACGGTGCGCCGGTGGTGCTGTTGTTCACCTCACCGGCGCACGAGTTCATGTCCGCGGCACTTCGACATGACACCCTCCCGGCGCGGGAGTTGGCCCGCTCACTCAGTGGTTCGGGCACCCTGCTGATGGTCAACGCCGGAGCCGCGGCTCCCCTGGTCGTCCCGGCGGACAGTCTCCTCGGTCCCGTACCGGGGCCGGACGTCGAGGGGACGCCCGTGGCGGAGGAGGGCCCCGGCGCCCGCTCCGGCACGGCGGCCCGCACCGGTCCCCCGGCCGCGGACCACACCCCCAGCTCTTCTGAACCCTGGCCCCACATCACAGGGAGGACCCCGTGACGCGTTCGGTCCAGCACACCCCCGCCTCCCCGAGGGCGGAGTCCGGCTCCGACGGCGAGGAGACGGCCACGACCGCCGTGGCCGCCACCGCCGCCGAACCGGAGCCCGAGCCCGAGGCGGCGAAGACCGGTGCCGAGGCCGGCACCCGGGCCGCCGAGACGGAGGAGACGGCCCCCGAGGGCCGCACCACCACTGAACCCGACGCCGAGAACAGCCCCGAGAGCGGGGCGGCTGGCGGCAGCCGGTCCGAGGCCGAGCCCGAGGCGGAACCCGATGCCGCCGCGGCGGCCAAGAGCCGCCTGCCCGCACTCGTGCGAACGATGACCGCGACCGCCATCGACCGGCCGCAGCAGCAGGCCGGTCAGGTGGGACGGCCGGGCAAGGCGGCGCTGGCCGGGGCGGCGGTCGCGGGCGCGCTGCTCGTGTCGGTGCCGTTCCTGGTGCTCGCCGGGAACGACGACAAGGCCCCCAAGTCGGCGCCCGCCGGAGGGACCGTGCTCGGTGGCGGCTCCCAGGAGGCACCGGGCGACTTCGTGGTGACCAAACCCGACACCGGCTCCACGAAGGACGGCAAGAAGGACTCCGCCGAGCCGGGCAAGCCGGTACGGGAAGCCCCCGCGGGCACCTCGGCCCAGGACCCGGCGGGCGACCCGGGCAACGACACGCCGAAGAAGGACACCGCCCCGAGGGAGCGCCCGAAGGGCGACACCGGCCAGCAGGACCAGCCCGCCAAGTCGAGCGGCGACCAGGCCTCCGGCGGCGGCAACGACAAGCCCGCCAACGCCGGTCCGGGCGTGACGTTCAGCGCCCCCGTCTCGGTGCGCAGCCATCTCTCGGGCCGCTGCATCGACGTACCGGGCAGCGACTTCGGCGACGGCAAGCGGCTGTGGGTCTGGGACTGCAACAACAGCGGTGCCCAGAAGCTGCAGTTCGCCTCCGACGGCACCATCCGCATCAAGGACAAGTGCCTGGACGTGGCCAACGCGAACTTCAACGACGGCACGCCCATCCAGCTCGCCTGGTGCAACGGCAACGCCGCCCAGAAGTTCGTCCTGAACGGCAGCCACGACCTGGTCAACACCGTCGTCGGCAAGTGCGTCGACATCAAGGACAACAACCGGGGCAACGGCGCCTGGCTGCAACTGTGGAGCTGCGCCGGCACCGACAACCAGAAGTGGAGCGTCTGACCGGACACCCGGATGCCGGAAGCACCGCTCCCGGCATCCGCCCGCCCCGAGGGCGGGGCATGATGGGCACCGTCGGCTCGCCGACACGAGCCCCCGGGCGACCGGGGGCGCGCCATTGAAGACGCCGCCCTAGCAAGGAGGTTGGTGCGTGTCGCGCCAGGTACTCACGGTCGGTCCGGGGGACCGGGACCGCTACCGGACGATCGGTGAGGCACTCGCGGCCGCCCGTACCGGCGCGCTCATCAGCGTGCGGCCCGGGACGTACGCGGAGAACCTGGTGATCCACACCAGGGTCACCCTGACCGCCGCCGAAGGGCGGGGCACGGTCGAGATCCGGCCGCGCTCGGGCAGCGTGCTCGCGCTGCGTGCCGACGCCGTGATGCTCTCCGAACTGACCCTGCGCGGCGGCGACGCCGAGCTGCCCGCCGTGGACGTGCGGCGCGGGCAGGCCGCGCTCGACGGCTGCGAGGTCGTCGGCGCCGCGTGGACGGCGATGCTGGCCGGGGGCACCGGTTCCCTCGCGCTGCGGGACTGCCGGGTGAGCAATCCGCAGGGCGCCGGCATCGTGGTCACCTCGACCACGCCCACCACCGTGGAGTCCTGCACGCTGGAGCACCTGGGCACCAGCGGCCTGGTCCTCGCCGAGCAGGGCGAGGCCCGCATGCGCGGCTGCACGGTGCGCGACGCCCGCGGCAACGGCCTGCTCGCCAACGGCGAATCCCGCGGCACGGTCGAGGACTGCGACATCTCCTCCACCGACAAACCCTCCATCGCCCTGGAGCAGAACTGCGCCCTCACGGTGATCCGCACCGTGGTGCACGACACCAGCACCGGCGTGCACCTGAGCAGCGGGGGCCGTACGACGCTGGAGGACGTCCGCGTCACCGGCGCCTCCGGGAACGGGCTCGCGCTGGCCGGGGGCACCGACCCGGTGCTGCGCCGCTGCCGCGTCTCGCGCACCCGCGGGCACGGCGTGCTGGTCACCGACCGGGCGCGCGGCACCTTCGAGGACTGCTGGGTGGACGGCGCGCAGGGCGCGGCGCTGCGGGTCGCGGGGGCCGCCTCCCCGGCGCTCACCGGCCTGACGGTCCGCGACTGCGAACAGATCGGGCTGCTCCTGGAGGAGGACTCGGCGCCGGAGCTGGACCGCCTGGAGGTGATCGGCGGCGCGCCCGCGGTCGCCGTGCGCGGCGGCGCCAACCCGCTGCTGCGCCGGGCCCGGCTGGTGGAGCCCGCCGGCGACGGCATCGCGGCCGGCAAGGACGCCCGAGGCCGTGCCGAGGACTGCGAGATCGTCCGCCCCAAGGGCGCGGGTGTGCGCGTGGCCTCCGGCAGCACCCTCTACGTGGCCGGTGGCGGCGTCTCGGACACCGCCACCAGCGGACTGGTGGTGGAGGACGGCGGCAACGTCACCGTCCGCGACTTCCGCGTCGAGATGTCCGGCGAGGAGGGCGTGGTCGTCGCCGCCGGCGGCGAGCTGACCGCCAACCGCACCACGGTGCACGCCCCCCAGGGCCACGGCTTCCTGCTCCGTGAGGGCGCGCTCGCCTCGCTCAGCGGCTGCGAGGTCACCGGCGGCGCCCAGGACGGCTTCCGGGTGGAGTCCACCGCGCCGGTCTCGCTCGTGAACTGCCTCGCCCGGGAGAACGAGGGCGGCGGCCTGGTGCAGACCGTGCCCGGCGAACGGCTCGCCGTGGACGGGCTGAACAGCACCGGCAACGGCAAGCGGGACGCCTGGGGCACCGGCAGCGCCGAGAACACCGACCCGGCAGGCTCCGGCGCCGCGGACGCGCCCCCGCCGGACCGCGCGGACGGCCCGCTCGGCGCCCTCAACGCGCTGATAGGCCTGGAGAACGTCAAGCAGCAGGTGCGCACGCTGGTCAACCTCACCCAGCTCGCCCAGCGCCGGGAGCAACTCGGCATGTCCGCGCCGCCGATGAGCCGGCATCTGATCTTCGCCGGGCCGCCCGGCACCGGCAAGACCACCGTGGCCCGCCTCTACGGCTCCATCCTCGCCGAGCTCGGTTCCCTGCGCAGCGGCCACCTGGTGGAGGTCTCACGCGCCGACCTGGTCGCCCAGGTCGTCGGCGGTACGGCGATCAAGACCACCGAGACCTTCCAACGGGCGCTCGGCGGCGTGCTGTTCATCGACGAGGCCTACACGCTCGCGGCGGACAGCGGCAACGGCGGCGCCGACTTCGGCCGGGAGGCGGTGGACACGCTCCTGAAGCTGATGGAGGACCACCGCGACGACGTGGTGGTGGTCGCGGCCGGCTACTCGCGCGAGATGGACTCCTTCCTCGGCTCCAACCCGGGTCTGGCGTCCCGCTTCTCGCGGACCGTCGAGTTCGAGAACTACTCCGTGCCCGAACTGGTCGCCATCATGGAGAACATGTGCGCCCAGCACCAGTACGAGCTGGGGGAGGGCACCGCGGCGGCGCTGGCCGCGCACTTCGAGGCGATGCCGCGGGACGCGGGCTTCGGCAACGGCCGTGCCGCGCGCGGGGTGTTCGAGGAGATGGTCGACCGGCAGGCCGTCCGGCTCGCGACCCGGTCGCAGGTCGGCGAGCACGATCTGCGGCTGCTGCTGCCGGAGGACGTCTCCGCCACCGCCGCGAAGGCCGCGGAGTCCACCCCGCAGGACGACCCGCTGACCCGACTCGGCGACATGATCGGCCTGGCCGAGGTGAAGCGCGACGTCGCGGACCTGGTCAATCTGATCACCACCGCCCGCCACCGTGCCGCGGCCGGGCTGCCGGTGCCCTCGCTCAGCCACCACCTGGTCTTCACCGGTCCGCCCGGCACCGGCAAGACGACCGTGGCCCGCCTCTACGGCGAGATCCTGACGCAGCTCGGCATCCTCGACCGCGGGCAGCTCGTCGAGGCGGCCCGCGCCGACCTGGTCGGCCGCTACATCGGCCACACCGCCCAGCTGACCCGCGAGGTCTTCGAACGGGCCCGGGGCGGCGTGCTGTTCATCGACGAGGCCTACACCCTCACCCCGCGCGGCGGCGGCGCCGATTTCGGCCAGGAGGCGGTGGACACCCTGCTGAAGCTGATGGAGGACCACCGCGACGAGGTGGTCGTCATCGTCGCCGGCTACACCGACGAGATGGAGCGCTTCCTCGCCTCCAACCCGGGCCTGTCCTCCCGCTTCCCGCGCCGGATCGCCTTCGCCGACTACTCCTCCGAGGAACTGGTCACCATCGTGCGCTCCCAGGCCACGGGCATGGGCTACGAGTGCGGACCCGGCACCGGCCCGCTGCTCAAGGAGTACTTCGACGCGCTGCCCAGGGACCGCTCGTTCGGCAACGCCCGCCTGGCCCGCCAGGTGGTGGAGGCGATGGTCACCCGCCAGGCGGGACGGCTCGGTTCACTGTCCGCGCCCACCCTGGACGACCTGCGCATCCTGATCCCCGAGGACGTGCCGGCCGCGGCCCCGAAGGCGGCTCCCCGATGAGCCCGCGCGCCCTCGCGGCAGCCCGTCTGCTGTCCGGCGCCGGCCTCGCCGCCGCCCTGCTGCTGCCCGCGGCCGGTCCGGCCCAGGCGGCACCGCCTGCGGGCCCGCCCGCGGCCGACGGCAAGAAGGGCCAGGAACTGCCCGGCATGCCCTCCGTGCTGGATCCGGAGGCCGAGCAGGTGACCTGCACCCACGCCTCCCGCGAGCGGGCGCGGAAGCAGGACTGGTCGCGCCAGCGCCTCGACCTGGACCGGCTGCGCGGGCACAGCACCGGCACGGGCGTGACCGTCGCCCTGATCGACACCGGTGTCGCGCCCGGCGCCGCCGGCCTCGACGGCCGGGTCACCGCCGAGGGCGAGGCCGCCGACGACTGCGTCGGGCACGGCACCTTCCTCGCCGGGCTGATCGCCGGAACCGGCGGTGACAGCCCGCGCCTCGCCGGGGTCGCCCCAGGCGCGAGGATCCTGGCCCTGCGCGGCACCGACCCGCGCGGTCTGGCGAACGCCGGCCTGGTCGCGGACGCCCTGCGCCAGGCCACCGCGGCCGGGGCCGAGGTGATCGCGGTCACGGTGGCCCTGCCGCGCCGGGACGCGGCGCTGACCGACGCCGTCGCCGAGGCCCGTCGCGCGGGCGCCGTCGTGCTCGCCGCGGCCACTCCTGACCCGCCGTCACGGGGCGGCACCGACGAGATCCCGTCGCGCGTGTACTGGCCGGCCGGTGAGCCCGGCGTCCTCACGGTCGCCGACATGCTGCCCGGCGGCGTCCGCCCGGACGGCGCCCTGCCGACCACGGGCATCGACCTGGCCGCCCCCGGCGCCGGGGTGGTCTCCGGGGGTCCGCGCGGCGGCGGCCACTACCTCGGCGCCGGTGCCTCGGTGGCCACCGCCTACGCGGCCGGCGCCGCCGCGGTGGTCCGCGCCGCCCATCCCGACGACTCGCCCGACGCCGTCGTGCGCCGCCTGACCGCCACCGCGTACCCCGCCGACATCCCCCAGTTGGACGCCTACGCCGCCGTGACCACGGTCCTCGACGACGCGGGTGCCCCGGCCGGCGCCGAGCGCGCGGCGGATCCGGTGGCCGTCCGCGACACCTCCGCTGCAGACCGCGCCACCGGCCGCGCGACCCTCTTCGTCCTCGTCGGCTCCGCCGCCGTACTCACCGTTCTCTGGGCGGCCTTCACCCTGCCCCGGGCCCGCTCCCGGGGATGGCGTCCCGCGGGGGCGCGCAAGGAGTGAGCTGAGCGAGGGTGACGTGAGAGCCCGTTCGGGGGCCACCTAAGGTGGCC
>NZ_JBHWJQ010000029.1:0-111139 GCF_042731435.1 Streptomyces sp. NPDC059861
CCGCTTTCCCGCGCCCCCCCCCCCGCCCCCCCCCCGGGGCGCGGGGGCGCCCCCGCGGGTCGGGGGGGCCCACGCTCTCCTGGGGTCGGTGGGTGGGGATGGTCACGGATCTCTCCTTCGCGCGGCATGAAAAAACACCGCGCGGCAGGCCGGAGGGCCTGCCGCGCGGTGTCGACAGCATGAGGCGGTGCACAAGGAAAAGAGAAGGATCAGCCGACGGGAAGCCCTGGCCCGCCAAGGGGGCGCTCGGGGGCACACATCAACCGCCGCCAAGAGCGTGACAGCCCTCCTTCGCGGAAGTCAACCCGCTCCGGATGCCGCCACGCGCCTGGCGGTCGGTTCGCGCGGGACGCGGATCAGACGTGAATCGGGTGCGACGTGCGCCCCGACGCCGAGTCGATCTCGTCGTGCGCCTTGGTCAGCAGGCGCATGGCCAGTTCGTTCAACGCCCTCGCCCCGGCGATCTCCTCCCCCACCCGCGGCTGTTGGGAGTCGGTGTGGTGCCGGGCCGCGTGTCCGTGGGCCCGTACCTCGGTCCCGTCGGGCAGCCGCACCAGCGCCGCCGCCCTGGTGTGGGTGTCGTCCTCCTGGAACTCCAGCTCGACATGCCATCCCACCGTGGTGTGCATCATGACGATCACCTCCGGACACCTGTCTCCAGGCTCAGCCGTTGCCGGTTGCTTCCAGGGTGCTCCCGGAGTGCCCGGCTTGTCGCGTTCCCGTCGCTCCTGACGTGTTCCGGACCCGGGTACGCCGCCGCGACCACGGCCGCCGTTCACTGCCGCCGGGCACGAAGGCTCTATGCGCTGCTGCCTGACCGCCGCTCCCCAAGCCGCCCGCTCAGCCCTCGGAGCCCTCTCCGCGCTCCCCCCTCCCCACCACGTCCTGCGCTCCGCCGCCCTGCTGGCCCCCGTCGTCCTGCACGGCCTGCGCACCCGGCACTCCGGCCCCGTCGCCGCGGTGCAGCTGGAACTGGTCACGCTGGCCGAGGACCACGCCGTGCTCACCTGGTTCACGGGTGTGCCCGGCACCGACGACGGGCTCGGCCAGATGATCCCGGCGCCCACCGAGGGCGAGGTGGTGTACGGCACCCACCCGGCGCGGCTGGACCGGGTCGCCGGCGAGGACCGCCCGACCGCCCACCACCAGATCGAACTGACGGACCTGGAGCCGGGCCGGACGTACTACTACCAGGCCCGTTCCCGGGGCGTCCCCGCCGCTCCCACCCCCCTGCACCTGGCCGGCGGCAACGCGGTGGGCACCTCGCCGCACGGCCTGGGCACGCCCGCGGGCCCGTACTCCTTCACCACACCCCAGCCCCCGCCGGGCCGCCATCTGCTGTCGATCGCCCTCTGCAACGACCTGCACCTGGGCGAGACGACGGCGGGCCTGGTGGCCGGGCTCCCGTTCCTGCGCGGTGTCTCCCAGGCGCCGGGCCGCGACCCGTATCCGGAGATCATGAGCCGCGCCGTGGTCGCGGAGGCCCTGCGGCGCGGGGCGGACCTGCTGCTGGCCGCCGGGGACATCTCGGCGGGCGGCGCGCCGCGCGACCTGGCGACGGCGCGGCGCATCCTGGACGGTTTCGGTGCCCACGGACGGGACTACTTCGTCGTACGGGGCAACCACGACCGGGCGGGCCCCGGCGGCGACCCCTTCCACCGGGCGTTCGGCTCCGCCACAGGCGAGGCCACCTACTTCGCCCGTGAGGTCTGCGGCCTGCGGATCATCGGCCTCGACACCTACGAGAGGACGGGTACCGGCGGCGACGCGGGCGGGATGGGTGCGGAGCAGCGGGCGTGGCTGCGAGCCCGGCTGCGGGAGACGCGGGACCAGCCGACGCTCGTTTTCGGCCACCATCCACTGACCGTGCGGCAGTCCCTGTTCCCGGTGAGCGCGGGCCAGCGCCTGGCCCGCGCCCAGGCCCGCGCGATCCTCGCGGCCTACGCCGCCGCGCGGGGTGTCTTCCTGCATCACGCCGGCCACACCCACCGCAACAAGCGCACGGTCCTGGACGAGGCGCCGCACGTCACGTTCCAGGAGGTCAGCGCGGTGAAGGACTATCCGGGCGGCTTCAGCCTGCTGCGCCTGCACACGGCCGGATACGCCCTGAACCACTACACGCCCCGGGACACGGCGGCCCGTGCCTGGGTGGAGCGCGGCCGCCGGGTGGCGGGTGGCCTGTGGGTGCACCACGCGCTGGGCCACTCGGTGACGGACCGCAACAGCGTCGCGGCCCACGACCTCTCGGGCGTCACCCGCCCGACGCCGAGGGACCCCGTGCCGGGTCGGCTCGCGGCGGCGTAGCGCGACGGCGTCGCGCCCCACCGGCGCGATCACGCCAGCATGAGCCCCATCCCCACGACCAGCAGTCCCGCGGCGGCGATCCGGGCCGCCCCGAACCGTTCCTTGAAGACCACGGCACCGATGGCCGCGCCCACGATGACCGACGACTCGCGCAGGGCGGCGATGGGCGCGAGTTCGGCGCGGGTCTGCGCCCACAGGATCAGGGCGTAGGCACCCACGGACAGGGCGGCGCCCAGCAGCCCCGGTCCGAGGAAGGGCCGCAGGCGCGCCACGGTCCGGGTGCGCCAGACGCACAGCGCGTACGCCGGGATGACGACCCCCTGCACCGCCATCAGCCACGCCACGTACCCGAAGGCCGAGCCCGAGGCCCGTACGCCAAGACCGTCCACGACCGTGTACACGGCGATGGACAGTCCGGTCGCCAGTGCGGCCCCGATCGCGGGCCAGTCGGGCTGCCGCCCGCGCAGCCCCCACAGCGCGGCGCCGGTCAGCCCCGTGCAGCTCAGCGCGATCCCGGCGACCACCCAGCCGTCGGGAATCTCGTGCGCGAAGATCGCGGCCAGCACGGTGACCATGAGCGGTGCGCTGCCGCGGGCGATCGGATAGGCCTGCCCGAAGTCGCCGAGCCGGAAGGACTTCATCAGCAGCGCGTAGTAGGCGATGTGCAGCGCGGCCGACAGCAGCAGATACGGCCACGCTGCGGCCGCCGGTACCGCCACGAACGGCAGCAGCACGAGGCCGATGACCAGCCCGCCGCCCGAGATCAGCGTGAACCCGACGAGCTTGTCGGTGATGCGGTGGGCGATGGCGTTCCAGCTGGCGTGCGTGACGGCGGCGAGCAGGACGGCCGCGGTGACCAGCGGGGTCACGCAGCGCGCTCGCGGACGTCCACCAGGGTGCCGCCGGCGTGGGCGATCAGGGCCTTGGGTTCCATCGGGAAGACGGTGTACGGCGTCCCGGCCGCCGCCCACACCAGGTCGTGGTCGAGCAGCGACCGGTCCGCGAGCACCCGCGTCCTGCTCAGGTGCCCGAACGGCGGCACCCCGCCGATGGCGTACCCGGTGGTCTCCCGTACGACGTCGGCACCGACCCGGGTGACCTTCCCGGCGCCGAGCTCCTGGCGCACCAGCTCCACGTCGACGCGGGAGGCCCCGTCCATCAGCACCAGCACCGGCACCCCGTCGGCACCGAAGACGAGCGACTTGCAGATCTGGCTGAGCTCGCATCCGACGGCGGCGGCAGCCTCGGCCGCGGTCCGCGTGGCCTCGGGAAAACGCCGGACCCGCCCCCGCACATCACCGAGCCCCAACGCGTCGAGCGCGGCACCGAACCGTGGGTGAACTCCTGATTCCGAAGTGGTCATCCCGGCACGCTAGCGGCCCGTGTACGACACACGCGACCGGGTTACCCCTCAGCAGGACGCGTCACCGTCGGAGACGACCCGAGGCCGCCCGCCAGGCATGAAAAGGCCGGTGAGGGCAAACCCCGTCCCCACGGGGCCCTCACCGGCCTGCTCTCAGGGAGCTGTCAGGCGTGGACCAGTTCCCGGTCCTCGTCGTCGCGGTCCGTCTTCGTGCGCAGGCCCTCACCCTCGACGTCGACGTCGGGCAGTGCGCGGTCCAGCCACTTCGGGAGCCACCAGGCCTTCTTGCCGAGCAGCGCCAGGACCGCCGGGACGATCGCCATGCGGACGACGAAGGCGTCGAAGAAGACCGCGATCGCCAGGCCGAAGCCGATCATCTTGACCATGGCCTCGCTGGAGCCGATGAAGCCCGCGAAGACCGCCATCATGATCACCGCCGCCGCCGTGACCACCCGCGCGCCGTGCCGGAACCCGGTCACCACCGCCTGACTGGGCTTCTCCCCGTGGACGTACGCCTCCCGCATCCGGGTCACGAGGAACACCTCGTAGTCCATCGCCAGGCCGAAGACCACGCCGACCATGAAGATCGGCATCATCGACATGACGGGGCCGGTCTCCTCGACGCCCATCAGGCCGGCGAACCAGCCCCACTGGAAGACCGCCACCACGGCGCCGAGCGCCGCCATCACGCTCAGCAGGAAGCCGAGCGCCGCCTTGAGCGGGACCAGGATCGAGCGGAAGACCACGATCAGGAGCAGGAACGCCAGGCCCACGACCAGGATCAGATACGGGACCAGCGCGTCGTTCAGCTTCTGGGAGACGTCGATGTTCATCGCCGTCGCGCCGGTGACCAGCACCTCCGCGTTCGTGTCCGCCTTGATCCCGGTGCCCGCGTCGCGGATGGAGTGCACCAGTTCCTCGGTGGTCACCGACGACGGCTTGGAGTCGGGGATCACGGTGATCGTCGCCGTGTCACCGGCCTTGTTGGGCGCCGGCGGGGTCACCGTCACCACGTTCTCCAGGCCCTTGATCTCGTCGGCCACCTCACCGAACGCGCCCTCGGCGTCGTCGCTCGACTTCGCGTCGACCACGATCATCAGCGGGCCGTTGAAGCCGGGACCGAAGCCGTCCGAGAGCAGGTCGTACGCCCGGCGCTGCGTCGTCGACGTCGGCTGCGAGCCGTCGTCGGGCAGGCCCAGTTCGAGCGAGGTCGCCGGGACGGCCGCGGCACCGAGGCCGAGCACACCCAGCAGCAGGACGGCGACCGGACGCCGTACGACGAAGCTCGCCCAGCGCGTGCCCATGTTGGGACGGCCCTGCTTGCGCGCGGCGGAGGCACGGCCGCCGCCGAGCAGCTTGCTCTTCTCCCCCGCCGGACGCACCTTGCGGCCCGCGTAGCCGAGCAGCGCCGGAATCATCGTCAACGCGATCAGTACGGCGATGCCCACCGTGCCCGCCGCCGCGACGCCCATCTTCGTGAGCATCGGGATGTTGACGACGGCGAGCCCCACCAGCGCGATCACGACCGTGAGGCCGGCGAAGACCACCGCCGAGCCCGCCGTGCCGACCGCCCGGCCGGCGGCCTCCTCGCGCTCCCGGCCCTCGGCCAGTTCCGCCCGGTAGCGGGAGACGATGAACAGCGCGTAGTCGATGCCGACCGCGAGGCCGATCATGGTGGCCAGCGTCGACGTCGTCGAACCCAGGTCCAGCGTGCTCGCCAGCGCGGTGATCGTCGCGACCCCGATGCCGACGCCGATGATCGCCGTCAGCAGCGGCAGCCCGGCCGCGAGCAGCGAGCCGAAGGTGATGACCAGGACCACCGCCGCGATCGCGATGCCGATGATCTCCGTGGACCCCGTCTCGGGCGTCGTCTGCAGCGCGTCGCCGCCGACCTCGACGGTCAGCCCGGCCTCCCGCGCTTCCTGCGCGGCCTCTTCGAGGGCCTCACGGGACGAGTCGGCAAGCTCCATGCCGGAGACCTTGTAGGTGACCTGCGCGTACGCGATCGCGCCGTCCTTGCTGACCGCCTTCGCGGCGTACGGGTCGGCGACGGCGGCGACCTCGGAACCGTCGGAGAGCTCCCGGACGGTCTCCTCGACGGTCGCCTTGTTGCCGGCGTCGGTCATCTTCTCACCGGCCGGCGCCTTGAAGACGACCCGCGCGGTCGCCCCGTCGGCGCTCATCCCGGGGAAGCGTTCCTCCAGCAGGTCGAAGGCCTTCTGGGCCTCGGTGCCGGGAATCGAGAAGGACGTGGTGCCGGCGGTGGGCGCGCTGGCCGCGCCGACACCGGCGAGGGTCAGCAGCGCCACCCAGATCAGGGCGACGAAATGCCGTCGCCTGAAGGCGAGCCGGCCGAGTTTGTAGAGAAACGTGGCCACGAGGGCGATCTCCCGGTCAGGTCGTGGGGTGGTTCAGGGCAGGGGTGATCACCCGGCGGGGAGGCAGGGGTGATCGTCCCGACGACGTGAGCGGGCGCGTCAGGTTCAGGCAGGGGTGCTGGTACTGACTGAGGGGGTGCTCAGAGAGTGGGAACGCCGAGGGCGGGGAGGACCACGGCGTCGATGTAGGAGGTGAGGAAGTCCCTCGTCGGCGGCAGGTCGTCGATCAGCGCACGGGTGGCGAACGCGCCGAGCATCATGTGCACGACGTAGTCCAGCGCCGGGTTGTCCGCCCGGACCTCGCCCCGGTCGATCGCCCGCTGGACCATCCTGCGGAACTCCTGCGCCTCGGGCTCCACCAGCAGTTCCCTGAACGCCTTCAGCAGGTCCGGGTTGGTGTGCGCCGCCATGGCCAGACCCCGCATCAGCGCGGCGTTCTGCTCCATGGTGCAGTCGTCCTCGTGGGCCAGCAGGGCGTGGAAGTCGCCCCGCAGGGTGCCGGTGTCGACGTCCGCGATGCTGCCGCCCGGCTTGTTGTGCCGGATCGCCTTGGCCACCAGCTCGGCCTTGCCGCCCCACTGGCGGTAGAGCGTCGCCTTGCTGGACTTCGTACGGGCGGCCACGGCGTCCATGGTGAGCGCGTCGTAGCCGACTTCCCGGAGCAGGTCGAGCACGGCCTCGTACAACTCGGCCTCGCGCTCGGGTGTGATCCGGCTGCGACGCGTCGTTGCGACCTCGGCCACGCGACTCACCCTTCCTGCTCGCGACGATCTCCGTACGACACCGTTTCGTACAGGAAGAATGTAGCGCAGCCCGTTCAGAAACGAAACCGTTTCGTACGTGTCGCCGGTCACGCGGCGCGCGCCGCCCACCCGAGTGGCCGTTTTTGCACGACTTGCTCCGGTCCGCCCCCCGGGCGAAGCATGGGTAGGTGACCTATCTGCGTCTGCCCCACCTCAGCGGTGACCTGCTGTGCTTCGTCGCCGAGGACGACCTCTGGCTGGCCCCTCTCGACGGGCCGGGCCGCGCCTGGCGGCTCACCGTCGACCGCACCAAGATCGGCCACCCGCGCTTCTCCCCGGACGGCCGCCGGATCGCGTACACGAGCTGGCGCAGTCTCGTGCCCGAGCTGTACCTGGTGCCGACGGAGGGCGGCAGCGGCCCCCGGCTCAGCTACTGGGGCAGCCCGGACACCCAGGTGTGCGGCTGGGCCCCGGACGGCGACATCCTCGCCGTCGCCTCGCACGGGGAGCCGTTCTCGCACTTCACCTGGGCCTACAAGGTCTCCACGGACGGCTGCCCGGGCCGCAAACTGCCCTGGGGCCCGGTCACGGACCTCCAGGTCGCCGACATCGACGGCGAGCGCCGCACCCTCCTGCTCACCGGCACCCCGCCCCACGAACCGGCCTCCTGGAAGCGCTACCGCGGCGGCGCCATGGGCCGCCTCTGGCTGCACGGCACCCGTCTGCTCGCCGACCTCCACGGCCATCTGCACTCCCCGATGTTCGTCGGCGGCCGGGTCGCCTTCCTCTCCGACCACGAGGGCGTCGGCAACCTCTACTCCTGCGCGTACGACGGCTCCGACCTGCGCCGGCACACCGACCACGACGCCTTCTACGCCCGGCACGCCGCCAGCGACGGAACGCGCGTGGTCTACCAGTGCGCCGGGGACCTGTGGCTCGTCGACGACCTCGCCGCCGACTCGGCGCCCCGCCGCCTCGACGTGCGCCTGAGCGGTCCGCGCGCGGGCCGTCGTACCTACCAGGTGCCCGCCGCGCACCACGTGGACGGCATCTCGGTCGACGAGACCGGGCGCGCGAGCGCGGTGGTCGTGCGCGGCAGCCTGTACTGGCTCACGCATCGCGACGGCCCCGCCCGCACCATCACCGACACCCCCGGCGTACGGGTACGGCTTCCGGAGATGCTCGGCTCCGGCGGCCAGGTCGCCTACGTCACGGACGCCGAGGGCGAGGACGCGATCGAGATCGCCTATCTGCCGCGCGCCACCGGCGACCGCGAGCCGCGGCGGCTGGCCCAGGGGGAACTCGGCCGGGTGCTGGAGATGGTCTCCGACCCGGAGGGCGAGCGGCTCGCCCTCGCCGCGCACGACGGACGGCTGCTGCTGCTCGACGCGACCGAGGAGTCCAACGGCGCGGTGACCGAGCTGATCCGGTCGATCAACGGGCCGGTCCGGGACCTCGCGTTCTCGCCGGACGGCTCATGGCTCACCTGGTCGCATCCGGGCATCGGCCGGTCCCTGCGCCAGATCAAACTGGCCCGGATCAAGGACCGTTTCATCGTCGACCTGACCAACGGCCGCTTCGAGGACGAGAACCCGGTCTTCACCCGCGACGGCCGCTATCTCGCCTTCCTCTCCTGGCGCGGCTTCGACCCGGTGTACGACGTCCACACCGGCGACCTCTCCTTCCCGCTGGGCTGCCGCCCGTACCTGGTCCCGCTGACGTCGGCCACCCCCTCCCCCTTCGCGCTGAGCCCCGACGGGCGCCCGGCCGCCGGGGGGATGGACCCGGTCGAGGACGAGGCCGGCGCCGAGGGTGGGGAGGGCGGCGCGGTGACGGTCGAGGTCGAGGGCCTGGAGAGCCGGGTGACGCCCTTCCCGGTCGCCGCCTCCAAGTACTCGGGGCTGTACCCGGTCGCCGGCGGCGGGCTGGTCTGGCTGCGCTGGCCGATCTCGGGCGCGCTCGGCGAGACCTTCGTCAACCCGGACGACACCAGCGGTCGCCCCACCCTGGAGTACTTCAACATCGTCAAGGCCAAGAAGTCCGAACTCGTCGAACACCTCGACTGGTTCACCGTCAGCGGCGACGGCACCCGCCTCGTCGTGGTCGACGAGGGCGACCTGCGCGCCGTGCCGTCCACCGAGTCCGGCGACAGCGACACGACGACCTGGATCGACCTGCGCCGCATCATGCACGAGGTCGACCCGGGCGCCGAGTGGCGCCAGTCGTACGAGGAGGCGGGGCGGCTGATCCGCGCCTACTTCTGGGAGCCGCAGATGTGCGGGATCGACTGGGACGCGGTGCTGGACCAGTACCGGCCGCTGGTGGACCGGGTCGCCTCGCCGGACGAGTTCGCCGACCTGCTCCGCGAGCTGCTCGGCGAACTCGGCACCTCCCACGCCTACGTCACCGCCGCCCGCCGCAACGAGGGCCCGCCCCACTACCAGCGCCGGCAGGGCCTGCTCGGCGCCAACTTCGTCCAGCGCGACAGCGGCTGGACCGTCGCGCGTATCCTCCCCGGCGACTCCTCCGACTCCAAGGCACGCTCCCCGCTGGCCGGTTCCGGCATCCGCGAGGGCGCGATCCTGACCCACGTGGACGGCCGCCCGGTCGACCCGCTGACCGGCCCCTACCCGCTCCTCGCGGGCGCGGGCGGTACGACGGTGGAGCTGACCTTCACCCCGGCCGAGGGCGAGGGACGCTCCCGGCGGGTGGCCGTCGTCCCGCTCCTCGACGAGCGTCCGCTGCGCTACCAGGACTGGGTGGCCAAACGCCGGGCGGTGGTCCGGGAGTTGAGCGGCGGCCGGTGCGGCTATCTGCACATCCCCGACATGGGCGGCTCCGGCTGGGCCCAGTTCAACCGCGACCTGCGCATGGAGGTCTCCCGGCCCGCGCTGATCGTGGACGTGCGGGGCAACGCGGGCGGTCACATCAGTGAGCTGGTCATCGAGAAGCTGACCCGCACGATCCTGGGCTGGGACCTCACCCGCGACGCCCAGCCGGTGTCGTACACCTCGAACGCGCCGCGCGGGCCGGTGGTGGCGCTGGCGGACGAGGCGACGTCCTCCGACGGCGACATGATCACGGCCGCCTTCAAACTCCTCAAGCTGGGCCCCGTCGTGGGCCAGCGCACCTGGGGCGGCGTCGTCGGCATGACCGGCCGGCACCGGCTGGGCGACGGCACGATCATCACGGTGCCGATGAACGCGGCCTGGTTCGACGCCTACGGCTGGTCCATCGAGAACCACGGCGTCACCCCCGACGTGGAGGCCCTGCGCACCCCCCTCGACTGGGCGGAGGGCCGCTACGCCCAGCTCGACGACGCGGTCCGACTCGCCGTGCACCTGCTGACGACGGAGCCGGCGGCGACGCCTCCCGACTACAGCCAGGTCCCGGACAGGTCGAGGCCGAAGCTGCCGCCCCGGCCGTGACGTGACCGAACCACCCACACCTCGAAAGACACGAACACAGGGCGCCCCCAAGGAGAGGGCGCCCTGCGTCATCGGGTGAAGCCGCACGCACGCTTAGGCGTCGTAGTCCTGCGCGAAGCGGTCCTCGGCCTCACGCCGCTCCCGCTCCGACTCCTGGTCGCGGCGGCCACGCTCAGGCGTGGGGTCCGAGGGGCGCTCGCGCCGCTCGTCCTTCTCCTGACCCATGCGCTCCTTGGCCTGCTGGCGCATCCGCTCGGCCTTGTCCTGGAACTGGTCCTTCATGCCCATGAGATTTCACTCCCGTTGTGGGTAAGGGATGGGGCTCGACCAGATTTGCACGCCCGGACACACCACGCATTTCGATCAACTACGCTGCGTAGCCCGCGCCTGTTCGTCGGCCTCGCCACCCGCGCCCACGAGCCCCGTACGCATCCCCTGCAGCCGCGGCGCGAACCGCCGCATCTCGCGCTGCCCCACGGTCCCGATGAGCGCCGGCAAGTACCCGCGCACACCCTGCATCCCGCGCAGCCACCACTGTCCGTACACGTGGCTCGACCGCCGCTCGATGCCGGCCACGATGCGGTCCACGGCCGGTCCGAGCGGATAGGTCTTGTTCGACGGCCAGGGCAGCCGCTGCCTCAACTCCCGCATGACGTCGTCCTGATCGGCCCCACGCACCATGTCGGTGTCGGTCCAGGACAGATACGCGACCCCCACCGTCACGCCCTGATGGCCCACCTCGGCGCGCAGACTGTGCGCGTACGCCTCCACGCCCGACTTGGACGCGCAGTACGCGGTCATCATCGGCGCCGGCGTGATCGCGGCCAGGGACGCGACCTGGAGCAGATAGCCCCGGCTCTCGGTGAGCACCGGCAGGAAGGCGCGGGCGGTCACCGCGGACCCGATCAGATTGACCTCGATGACCCGCCGCCAGGCCTGCGGATCGGAGTCGGCGAAGGGCCCGCCGCTCGCGACGCCCGCGTTGGCGACGACGATGTCGACCTTGCCGAAACGGTCCTTGACCTCCTGGGCGACCTTCGCCATGGCCTCGTGGTCGGTGACATCGGCGTACCAGTGCCCGCTCTCGCCGTGCAGCCGCGCGGAGACCTGCTTCAGCGCGTCCGGCTCCAGGCCGACCAGCGCCACCTTGGCGCCGCGCGCCGACAGCTTGCGGGCGAGCAACTCCCCGACGCCCCGCGCGGCCCCGGTGACGACCGCGACCTGTCCCTCCAGGCTGACCCTGCTCATGCGCCCTCCTTGACCGGTTCCTCCGGCGCGTACGTAGTGACGAGTTCGCGAATCCTGCCGGTGATCAGCTCGGGAGCCTCCACCGGTGTCATGTGGCCGAGCCCGGGCAGCTCGGTGAGCCCGACGCACCGCGGCAGCGCGGCGACCAGCGCACGGGCGTGCACCGGCGGCGTGAGCCGGTCCCCCGTCCCGACGACGACCGCGGTGGGCACCTGCAACTGCCCCACGCCGTGGTCGAGATCGAGCAGGTCCAGCACCCGCGACCAGGTGTGACGCACGGTGCGCGGGCAGGCGTGCACGATCCGGGCGCACGCCTCCACCATGTGCGGGGCGGAACCGGCGCCCATGGTGGCGTACTTGAGGATCCTGCGCGCCGGCGCCGTGACCGGACCGAGCGGCGCGCGGGAACCGAGGATGTGCCCGGTCAGCCACGTCCGCAGCCGCCCCGCGCGCATCGGCAGCACGGTCGACTCGGCGACCAGCCGCGAACTGCCCGTGCTGCACAGCAGGACGGCCGCGACGTGCGCCCGGAAGCGTTCCCGCCCGGCCGCCGCCATCACCGTCATGCCACCCATGGAGTGCCCGGCGATCACCGCCCGCTCCCCGGGCGCGAGCGTCGCGGCGAGTACGGCCTCCAGGTCGTCGGCGAGGACCTGCGTGCTGCACAGGCGGCTCGCGGGGCTACGGCCGTGGCCGCGCTGGTCGTAGGCGATGACGCGGTGGTCGGCGGCGAGGGCGCGGATCTGCGCGGCCCAGAACGCGGTGGAGCAGGTCCAGCCGTGGACGAGGACGACGGCCGGCACGCCGTCGGGTCCGTGCACCTCGACATGCAGGGGTGCGCCGTCGGCGGAGGTGACCGTCAGTTCGCGCGCGGGGACGGGCGGGGCGTAGGGGCCGGAGGCGACGTGCATGAGGCGGCTCATGCGAGGGCCTCCCGCACGGGCTCCTCGGTGGCCTCGGCCGCGCGCGGGCGCAGCACCTCGTACTCCCCGAGGTCCACGCGCCGTGTCGCGCGCCGGAAGTCGCTCGTCGTACCGGGCCAGATGGTCGTGTTGCGGCCGGCCGCGTCCAGGTACCAGCTGTTGCAGCCGCCGGTGTTCCACACCGTGCGCCTCATCCGCTCCTGCACGCCGTGGTTCCAGGCGCTCACGGCGTCGGGCCGGGCGTCGAGGGCAACGCGCCCGCCGAGCACCTCCAACTGCCGTACGTAGTCCGCCAGATAGTTCAGCTGGGACTCGATCATCAGGATCATGGACGAGTTGCCGAGGCCGGTGTTGGGCCCGATGATCGTCATCCAGTTCGGGAATCCGGCGGCCGAGGCACCGCGCAGGGCCTCCATGCCGCCCTTCCAGACGTCGGCGAGCGTCCGGCCCTCCGCCCCGACGACCCGCTCGGCGATCGGCATGTCCGTGACGTGGAAGCCGGTGCCGAAGATGATCGCGTCGACCTCGGCCTCGGTGCCGTCGGCCGCGACGACTCTCGAGCCGCGGATCTCGCCGAGCCCGCTCGCGACGACGTCCACATTCGGCCGGGCGAGCGCCGGGTAGTACTCGCTGGACAGCAGGATCCGCTTGCAGCCGATGCGGTAGTCCGGGGTGAGCTTGGCGCGCAGGGCCGGGTCCTTGATGGCCCGGGCCATGTTCTGCTTCGCCAGCCGCTCCACGAAGCCCAGCTCGCCCGGGTGCTTGGTGAAGGCCTGCACCTGCAACTCCCGGATCCCCCAGAGCAGTCCGCGGCGGAGCCGGGCCGTCACCGGAAGGGCGCGGTGCAGTCGGCGCTCGGCACCGCTGATCGCGCGGTCCATGCGGGGCATGACCCAGGGCGGGGTGCGCTGGAAGAGGGTGAGCCGGCCGACCTCGGGCTGGATGGCGGGCACGATCTGGATGGCGGACGCGCCCGTGCCGACCATGGCGACCCGCTTGCCGCGCAGGTCGGCGTCGTGGTCCCAGCGGGCGGAGTGGAACACCTTGCCGGGGAAGGTGTCGAGGCCCGGGATGTCGGGGACCTTCGGGTCGGACAGCGGCCCGGTGGCGGAGACGACGAGGTCGGCGGTGAGGGTGCCGGAGGCGGTCTCGATCACCCACCTCAGCTCGTCGCCGTCCCAGACCATGCGCCTCACCTCCGAGTCGAGGCGGAGGTGCGGGCGCAGCCCGAAGACGTCCGTGACGTGCTCCAGGTAGGCGCGGATGTGCTCCTGTCCGGAGAAGGTGCGCGGCCACTCGGGGTTGGGCGCGAAGGAGAACGAGTAGAGATAGGACGGCACGTCGCACGCGCACCCGGGGTAGCTGTTGTCCCGCCAGGTGCCGCCGACGCTGCCGGCGCGTTCCAGGACGACGAAGTCGGTGATCCCCTCGCGGCGAAGCCGCACGGCGGCTCCGAGCCCGCCGAAGCCCGACCCGACCACCGCCACCCGTACATGTTCGTGCTCGGCCATACCGACGCCCCTCCATGCCGTTCCGCGACTCTGCAACTCTGCCAGTGAACACTGGCGCAATCGGGAGACTAGAGGAGCGGCGTACTGATGGGTAGGGGTCGGCACGAGGAAAGTTACCGGCGGTACACCGTAGGGTGCGGACGTGACCGAGAAGCGTGAGTACCGCATGGAGGAGCTGGCCCGGCTGGCCGGCATCACAGTGCGCACCCTGCGCTTCTACCGCGAACGCAAGCTGATCCCGCCGCCCCGCCGGGAGGGCCGCATCGCCTGGTACGACGACCACCACCTGGCCCGGCTGCGCACCATCGGCGCGCTGCTGGAACGCGGCCACACCCTTAACGGCATCGCGGAACTCGCCGAGGCCTTCGACCACGGCCGCGACGTCGCCGACCTGCTCGGCGTCGGCATCGGGGCCCCCACCGAGGAGGAGCCGGTCCGCCTCACCCCCGAGGAACTCGCCGCCCGCTTCGAGGGCGAGGTCACACCGGAGAATTTGGCCGCCGCGATGGACCTCGGTTACCTCGGCACCGACGGCGACGAGATAGTCCACATCAGCCGCCGCCTGCTCGACGTCTCCTCGGCCCTGGTCCGCGAGGGCATCCCGCTCGCGGAGGTCCTCCGAGCGGGCAAGGAGGTCCGCGCCCACGCCGACGCCCTCGCCGAACTCTTCGCCACCCTGATCCTCCGCCACGCCCCCGAGGAGGACCTGCCCCGCCTACGCCCCCTGGCCCGCAGCGTGGTGGAGGCGGAACTGTCCCTGGCCCTGGACCGCCGCATGCGCAAGGAACCGTAGGCAGCCGCCGCCCGCCGGGCCCGACGACCGGCGGACCACCGCCCCTGCCGCGCAGCGCCTAGCGGTCGTAGACCACCGTCACCGGCGCGTGGTCCGACCAGCGCTCGCCATGGGTGGCCGCCCGCTCCACCTGCGCCTTGACCGCCCGCTCCGCGAGCCCGGGCGTGGCCACCTGGTAGTCGATGCGCCATCCCGAATCATTGTCGAACGCCCGCCCCCGGTACGACCACCAGGTGTACGGCCCCTCGACGTCCGGATGCAGGGCGCGCACGACGTCGACGTAGCCGCCGGCCTGGGTGTCGAACACCGTGGTGAGCCAGTCGCGTTCCTCCGGGAGGAAGCCGGAGTTCTTGGTGTTGCCGCGCCAGTTCTTCAGGTCGGCCTGCTGGTGGGCGATGTTCCAGTCGCCGCAGACGACGACCTCGCGCCCGTCGGCGGCGGCCCGCTCCCGCAGGTCCTTGAGGTAGGCGAGGAACTCGCCCATGAAGCGCACCTTCTCGTCCTGCCGCTCGGTACCGACCTCGCCGGACGGGAGATACAGGGAGGCGACCGTCACACCGGGCAGGTCGGCCTCGACGTACCGCCCGCCGCCGTCGAACTCCGTGGACCCGAATCCGACGCGCATGGCGTCCGGCTCACGCCGGGTGTACAGGGAGACACCCGCGCGCCCCTTGGCGGCCGCGGGGGCGTGCACGACGTGCCAGCCCTCCGGCGCCCGCACGTGCTCGGGCAGCTGCTGCGGCTCGGCGCGCACCTCCTGCAGGCAGAGCACATCGGCTTGCGTCCCGGCGAGCCACTCCACGAAGCCCTTCTTCGCGGCGGCCCGCAGCCCGTTCACATTCACAGAAGTCACAGTGAGCACCGGGGCACCTTACCGGCACACTGGACGGAGTCCAGGTTCCCATTTTGCATAGGTGTACGATCCGCAGCATGAATATACGTCGCGTCCCTTTCGACCACCCCGACGCCGTGAAGCTCAACGACGAGGTCCAGGCCGAGTACCACGAGCGCTACGGCGACGGCGGCGACGCCACCGTCCTCGACCCGTCGGACTTCCAGCCGCCGAACGGCGTGTACCTGATCGCCTACGACGAGTCCGACCGCCCGGTCGCCACCGGCGGCTGGCGCAGGCAGGACAAGAACGCCGAGGGCAACGAGGACGGCGACGCCGAGTTGAAGCGGATGTACGTGATCAGGGACCTGCGCGGTCGGGGCCTCGCCCGGCGCATGCTCACCGCACTGGAGGAGGACGCCCGCGGCGCCGGCCGCGTCCGGATGGTCCTGGAGACCGGAACCGAGCAGCCCGAGGCCATCGCTCTGTACACGTCCAGCGGCTACGAGCCGTGCGCCAAGTTCGGCTACTACCGCTTCCACGAGTCGAGCCGCTGCTTCGCCAAGGCCCTGTGACGCGCGCCACTTGAGGGCCCGTCACCGGGCCCCTGAGTGCAACAGGGCATGCGACAGAGCCCCGTCGGGATCCCGACGGGGCTCTATGTGCGTGGACCTGTGGGGATTTGAACCCCAGACCCCCTCGATGCGAACGAGGTGCGCTACCAGACTGCGCCACAGGCCCTTGCAACGAGTGAAACTTTAGCACCCCGGTCGGGGTGCTTGGAAATCCGTTCCCGCTGGACCCGGGGCCGGAGCCGGGCGGGCTACTCGTTGGCCGCCCGCGGCCGCTCCCCCTCTTCGTACTGGTCGAACAGCGGCGTGCGGCCGCGCTCCCGTGCCCGCCGCGCCGAGGCCGCCCGGCGCCGCGCGTCCCCGCGCCCCTCACCGTCCGCCTTGTCCGCCGCGCCCTCCGCCGCGCCGTCCGCCGCCCGCGTCCGCTCCGGCTCCCCCGCTGCATGGTCGGCCGAGGAGGCGGAGGCAGGCGTCCGGGAGGCGGGCTCCCGCGAGCCCGCGGCGGCCTCCTGCCCCTGCGCCACCGGGCTCGACCGCGCCGAGCTCCAGGCGTCCGGGGCCCCGAGATCCACCTCCGGCGTCGCGCGCGGCGCGACCGGCGCCGTCACGTACGTCGGCAACGGCACCGGCACGGGGTCCCAGCTCTCCCCGTGCCCGGGCCGCCGCTGCCGCTCCCGCTGCTGGTCGACCCACTCGGCGTGGTCGGTCTGCTCCACCAGTGCCCGCCGGTCCGCGGCCAGCGCCGACAGCCCGGCGTCGGTCTCCGGTTCGTGCCCCTCCTCGGGCTCGTCGGCCTCGGTCTCGGCCACCGCGTGCCGGCGCGGCTGGCGCGCCCGGTCACGGAGCCGTTGCGCCGCGGCCTCCGCCTGGCGCCGGTCCATCTGGTAGGCGAACCGGCGGCGCTCCTGTGCCCGCAGATACACGATGTATCCGCTGAGCAGCACGGCGGGCACACCGGGCGCCCACAGGAACGTGAGGCCACCGACGGCCGCGACGACCGCGCCGAGCGTGAAGGCGAGGAAGAGCATGATGGTGGTGCGCCTGCGGCGCGCCAGCACCTTGGTACGCCGGGCGCGTGCCGCGGCCGCCTCCGCACCGGGTGTGCGAGGGGCCGGCGGGACCGGCTTGCGTGGGGGTGGGGGCGTGGACACGTCTGCCCGGGCCGGGGCGGTGCCGGTCGCGCGCGCCTCGGACGCCGGCGCGGCTTTGGGCGCCGCCGCCGTGACGGCGCCCGTCTGCGGGCGGGTCGGAGGCATGGCGAAGGCCCGGACGTCCACCGAGTCGGTGACCGCGTCCGGGTCGTCGAAGCCTGGCTCCCCCTCGTCGGTGGAGCGCGCCCGCAGGTCCTTGGCGTACCGGCGCTCCATGCCCGCCCGTCCGGACAGCAACCGGATGGCTGTGCTGAAGCGTTCCGTCGGACGGGCCTCGTTCAGCTCGTCCTGCCTACGGAGCCACATCGGCACCAAGTAGGCGGCCCAGGCCCCGACAATGACTGCGTAGATGAGGCCGCTGCTGCTCACGCCTCACACGGTAGAGGGGTTTGCGTGAGGCCATCTGCCAATTGAGCCGGTGTGTCGCACGATCTGGCTGATATTTCGAGCTTTTTTTGTGACCGATGCGATCAGCAGGCTGGCGCACCCGCGAATTCAATGCCCCCGGACCGGTCATCAACCGATCATTTTCGAACACGTATTCAATTTCGGAGTCAGGCGGGATTCCCCGGGGCGTTCTGCGAGTTCCGGGGCAGGTCCTGCGCGTTCCCCGGGGTGTTCCGTGTGCGGGACCGGCGCCAGCGGGGCAGCAGCCCCTCGGGGACTTCCTCCGCCGTGAGCGCGAAGACGAGATGGTCCCGCCAGGCGCCGTCGATGTGGAGATAACGGGGCCGGAGGCCCTCCTCGCGGAATCCGAGTTTCTCCACCACACGGCGGCTGGGCCCGTTCTCCGGGCGAATGCAGACCTCGATGCGGTGGAGGCCGACGGTCCGGAAACAGTGGTCGACGGCGAGGGCCACGGCCGTCGGCATCACGCCACGGCCGGCCACCGACTCGTCCACCCAGTAACCGACGTGCCCCGAGCACATGGAGCCCCAGGTGATCCCGGCGACCGTCAACTGCCCGACGAGCCGCCCCTGGTACTCGATGACGAACGGCAGCATCCGGCCCGCGCTCGCCTCTGACCGCAGATGGCGGACCATCTGTCGGTACGTCGGCCGGTGCGTGATCGGCCCGCTGGGCGTGGGCGGCGGGATGGTCGCCTCCCAGGGGCGCAGCCAGTCGCGGTTGCGCCGGTTGACCTCACGCCAGGCCCGCTGGTCACGCAGCTTTATCGGCCGGAGGACGACATCGCCCTCCACCAGTTCGACGGGCCAGGTTGGGCTGTTCAGCTCGCACCCCCACCGGAGGGTCTGGGGTGGTCACCGCCGCGGACCTGGTCGACGGCGTGGATCAGCAGGGGCTCCAGCACGGCCAGTCCGTCGCGCACGCCGCCCGACGAACCGGGCAGGTTGACGATCAGCGTCCCGCCCGCCACTCCCGCCAGTCCCCGGGAGAGCGCGGCGGTGGGCACCTTGTCCCGGCCGTACGCCCGGATCGCCTCGGCGATGCCCGGCACCTCGTGGTCGAGCACGGCGCGCGTGGCCTCAGGCGTGCGGTCGGTGGGCGAGATGCCGGTGCCGCCCGTGGTGACGATCACGTCGTACCCGGCGTCCACGCCCGCCCGCAGCGCGGCCTGCACCGGATCCCCGTCCGGGACCACCTGCGGGCCGTCGACGGCGAACCCGAGGCCTCTGAGGCCGTCCGCGATCAGCGGGCCGCCCTTGTCCTCGTAGACCCCGGCGGCGGCCCGGTTGGAGGCGGTGATCACCAGCGCGGCGTACGGCGCGGGGAGCGCACCGCCGATCCCGGCGTCGGCAGTCATGACCTGCTCCAGTCGCCCGACTTGCCGCCCGTCTTCTCCTCCACCCGTACGTCCGTGATGACCGCTCCCTTGTCGACCGCCTTGACCATGTCGATCACGGTGAGCGCGGCGACGGAGACCGCGGTGAGGGCCTCCATCTCGACGCCCGTGCGATCCGTCGTGCGCACCGTGGCGTGGATCTCCACGGCGTCGTCCGCGACCGACAGATCCAGTGTCACACCCGACACCGACAACGGGTGGCACAGTGGGATCAGGTCCGGCGTCCGCTTGGCGCCCATGATCCCCGCGATCCGCGCGGTGGCGAGGGCGTCGCCCTTGGGGACCCCTTCGCCGCGCAGCAGCTCGATCACGCGGGGCGAGACGAGGACGCGTCCGCTCGCGCGCGCGGTGCGCGCGGTGACGTCCTTGTCCGAGACGTCGACCATGCGGGCGGCGCCCGCGTCGTCGAGGTGCGTCAGGTGGTCCTGCGCAGGCGGTCCGGGGGTCGCCCCCCGGGAAGGCACGGTCATGGTGTGGCGCTCCCGGTCCGGGCCCGTCGCGGTGCGGCGCACGGACCTGTTGTGCGCGACACGGTACCGCCAACCTGGGGCGGTCAGCCGAGCAGGACCACCTCGACCTCGGCACCCGGCTCGACGGACTCCGTGTCCTCCGGTACGACGATCAGCGCGTCGGCGTGCGCGAGGGCGGCGACCAGGTGGGAGCCGGCCCCGCCGACCGGCGTCACCCGGCCGTCGGCGTAACTGCCGCGCAGGAACTGCCGGCGGCCCTTCGGCGAGGTCAGTGCCTTGTCGGCCGTCAGGGTCGCCCGGCTCCGCGGACGGTGCACCTCGGGAAGCCCCATGAGGGTCCGGATCGCGGGGCGGACGAACAGTTCGAAGGAGACGTACGACGACACCGGGTTGCCGGGGAGGGCCAGCAGCGGCGTGTGGTCGGGGCCGATGGAGCCGAAGCCCTGGGGCTTTCCGGGCTGCATCGCGAGCCTGCGGAACTCGATGCCGCTGCCCGGTTCGTCCTCGTCGCCGACGTGGGACAGGGCCTCCTTGACGACGTCGTACGCCCCGACGCTCACGCCGCCCGTGGTGACCATCAGGTCGGCGCGGACGAGCTGGTCCTCGATGGTGGTGCGCAGGGTCTCGACGTCGTCGGCGACGGCGCCCACCCGGTAGGCGATGGCTCCGGCGTCGCGGGCGGCCGCGGTGAGGGCGAAGCTGTTGGAGTCGTGGATCTGGCCACTGCCCAGTTCCTCGCCGGGCTGGACGAGCTCGCTGCCGGTGGAGAGCACCACCACGCGAGGACGCGGGCGCACGCGTACGGTGCCGCGGCCGATCGCGGCGAGCAGCGCGATCTGCGGCGGGCCGAGGACGGTGCCCGCGTCCAGGGCGCGGTCGCCGGCCTTCACGTCGCTGCCCTTCGGGCGCACGTGCGCGCGTGCCTCGGCCGGCCGGTGCACACGCACCTGCCCGGAGGCGTCCTCGGGGCCGAGGCTGCGGGCCCGCATTCCGGTGACGGGGCCCTCGCCGAGGCCGCCGTCGGTCCACTCCACGGGAACCACCGTCTCCGCGCCGGGCGGCAGCGGGGCGCCGGTCATGATGCGCGCTGCCTGGCCCGGCCCCACGGTCAGGAGCTCCGCCTGGCCCGCGGCGACGTCCCCGACGACCTCCAGGACCGCCGGGAACTCCTCGTTCGCGCCCGCGACATCCGCGACCCGTACCGCGTACCCGTCCATGGAGCTGTTGTCGAACGGCGGCAGGGAGACCGGCACCGTGACGTCCTCGACCAGGACGCAGCCCTGGGCGTCGAGCAGTTGCAGCTCGATGGGTTCGAGGGGGCGGACGGTCTCGAGGATGTCCTCCAGGTGTTCGTCCACCGACCACAGGTGGTCCTGGCCGGTGGCGCGGGGCGCGGCGGTGCTCAAGTGGCTACATCTCCTCGGTGACGTAACTGCGAAGCCAGGTCCGGAAGTCCGGGCCCAGGTCCTCACGTTCGCACGCGAGTCGGACAATGGCACGCAGGTAGTCGCCGCGGTCCCCGGTGTCATAGCGGCGGCCCTTGAAGACGACGCCGTGCACCGGGCCGCCCACCTTCTCGTCGGCGGCGAGCTGCTGGAGGGCGTCCGTGATCTGGATCTCACCGCCGCGGCCGGGCTCGGTCTCGCGCAGTACGCCGAAGATACCCGGGTCGAGGACGTAGCGGCCGATGATGGCGTAGTTCGAGGGGGCGTCGGCGGCGTCCGGCTTCTCGACCAGGTCGCTCACCTTCACCACGTCGGCGTCCTCGGTGGCCTCGACGGCGGCGCAGCCGTAGAGGTGGATCTGCTCGGGCGCCACCTCCATGAGCGCGATCACACTGCCGCCGTGCCGCTCCTGGACCTCGATCATGCGCTGCAGGAGGGGGTCGCGCGGGTCGATGAGGTCGTCGCCGAGGAGCACCGCGAAGGGCTCGTCGCCGACGTGGGGGGCCGCGCACAGGACGGCGTGACCGAGACCCCTGGGGTCGCCCTGGCGCACGTAGTGCATGGTCGCGAGGTCGCTCGACTCCTGGACCTTGGCCAGCCGCGCGGCGTCGCCCTTCTTGCCCAGAGCCGACTCGAGCTCGTAGTTGCGGTCGAAGTGGTCCTCGAGAGGGCGCTTGTTGCGACCGGTGATCATGAGGACATCGTCGAGACCGGCCGCGACGGCCTCTTCGACCACGTACTGGATCGCCGGCTTGTCGACCACCGGCAGCATCTCCTTGGGAGTGGCTTTGGTGGCCGGCAGGAACCGGGTGCCGAGGCCCGCTGCGGGAATGACAGCCTTGCTGATCCGTGGTTGCGCCTGAGTCATGCTCGCAACCATATCCGGTGACTTTGCGGGGAATCCGCTGTTCCGGTCAGTACGCACTCATATGAGCACTTTGATCGCGGAACGGGAGCGACGCATGGGTCACCTCGGACACACGAGCGAGCCTGACAAGCGCACATTGCGCCGAGAGCTCCTCGCGGTGAGGAGCAGGTTGCCCGCAGATGACGTGCAGGGGGCCGCGGCCGCACTGGCGGAGAACGCCCTCTCACTGGAAGAGCTGGCGCACGCGCGCACGGTGGCGGCGTACGTCTCCGTGGGCGCCGAGCCCGGCACCCTCGCGCTGCTCGACGCGCTGCGCGCGCGGGGCGTGCGCGTCCTGCTTCCGGTGCTTCTGCCCGACAACGACCTCGACTGGGGTGTCTACGCCGGGGAGGGCTCCCTCGCGCGCGTGCAACACGGCGGCAGGATGGCGCTCTTGGAGCCCGCCGGCGAGCGGCTCGGGCCGGACGCGGTGACGGGCGCCGACGCGGTGCTGCTGCCGGGGCTCGCGGTGGACGCGCGCGGGATGCGGCTGGGGCGCGGCGGCGGCTCCTACGACCGCGTCCTGGCGCGGCTGGAGCGCGCGGGCGGCCGTCCGGCGCTGGTGGTGCTGCTGTACGACGCGGAGGTCCTGCCCCGGATCCCCGCCGAGCCGCACGACCGGCCCGTGCACGCGGTGGTCACACCGTCGGGCGTGCGCCGCTTCCCACGCCCCGGAGACTGAGGCCCGGACAGGACGCCCGGGCAGGCGAAAGGGCCCTCCACGCGCGCGTGGAGGGCCCTTGGGCGTCGCCGTCAGGAGGTCACGGCTTCAGGACGAGGGTGTCGTCCGTGTTCGTTTCGACCGCCTGCTTCGTGAACGACCAGTCCAGCAGCTCGCCCTTGGCCCACTTGCCCGTCTGGTCGGTGTAGTGGGCGCTGTAGGCATGCCCGGAGGCGCCGCTGAGGTTGATCCACTTCGACTTGTCGAAATCGTCGAGGTTGACCACCATCCGCATCGACGGCACCCAGACGACGCCGTACCCGCCCGCGGCGTTCCAGCCGGTCGCGTTGACCGTCGCCTCACCGCCGCCGAGCTCCCAGGGGCCGCGGTTGAGTACGTACTGCAAAAATCCGGGGCCGCTGGTGCCCAGGGTCTGGTTCTTCAGGAACAGCCGGTGCAGCCGGCCCCAGCTCCAGCTGTCGATGTCCTTGCCGAGCTTGGCGGTCAGCTCCCAGCGGGCGTCGATCATGGCACGCTTGAACAGCTCGTCACGGTTGTCGGCGCCGGGGCGGGTGCCCGACTTGGGGGTGGTCCACCAGTCGCTGTCCTCGTCGGCCATGAGGGTGCGCACCACCTCGAACCAGCGGTCGCCGCCGTCCGGCTGGGCCTGGTCCGTGTCACGCTGGCCGCACTCGCGCACCCGCCGGTCGTCGTCCACCGGGCCGGTGGTGTCGACCGGCTCGACCCACAGGCACTGGCCCTGGACCCGTAGCTCCTTGGGCAGCTTGTTGCCGAACGCGAGTTTGAGGACGTTGCGCCAGACCGAGTTGAAGTAGGCGGCGGCCGCCGAGTCGGCGTCCTGGGTGTAGTCCCAGCCCTCCAGGAGCTTCTGGGCGTCGCGCACGTCCTTGTCGCCGACGTCGATCTTCAGCAGCTGAGGGACGAGCAGCTTGGCGATCTCGCTGCTGTTGTCCGTCTGCATCTGCCGCATGTCCTCGGTGGAGACCTTGCCGCCACCCTTGAGCTTGGACTCGATCAGGTCGCTTATCCGCTGGCTCCGGGTGCCGTAGCCCCAGTCGGTGGTCAGCGTGTACGGGTATTCCTTGCCGACGACGGCCTGGTTGGCGGTGACGATGTAGCCGCGCTCCGGGTCGTACTCGTAGGGCAGCTCGTCCTGGTCGACGTAGCCGCTCCAGCGGTACTCGGAGTCCCAGCCCGGCGCCGGGATCGAGCCGTCGTGGCCCTTCGCGCGCGTGGGGATCCTCCCGGGCAGCGTGTAGCCGATGTGGTTCTCGGTGTCGGCGTAGACGAGGTTCTGCGAGGGCACCTCGAACAGGGCCGAGGCGGCGCGGAAGTCTTCCCAGTCGGCCGCCTTGTTCATCGCGAACAGGGCGTCCATGGTGTTGCCCGGCTCCAGCGCGGTCCAGCGCAGCGAGATGCCATAGCCGTCGCCGCGGTCGGGGGCCGCGGTGTCGACGGTGGCCTTGCGGCCGACCTTCACGAGCTCGTCGTCACGGTCGGACAGCAGGGGGCCGCTGTTGGTCTCGCGGACCACGATCTTCTTGGGGGTGCCGCCGGCGACGTGGATGGTCTCCTCGTACGTGGTGAACGGCTTCACCTTGCCGTCGTAGAGGTAGCCGTCGCCGGTGAGCTTCTCCAGGTAGAGGTCGGTGACGTCGACGCCGGAGTTGGTCATGCCCCAGGAGATGTTCTGGTTGTGACCGATTATCACGCCCGGCATGCCCGCGAAGGTGTAGCCGGAGACGTCGTACTGGCACTTGCTGGAGACCGTGCGGCAGTGCAGGCCCATCTGGTACCAGACGGACGGCAGCGACGCCGACAGGTGCGGGTCGTTGGCGAGCAGCGGCTTGCCGGTGATGGTGTGCTCGCCGCCGACGACCCACGAGTTGGAGCCGATGCCGTTGCCGTTCACGCCGACGGCCTCGGGCAGGTCCTCCAGCTCGTCGTAGAGGCCCGCCAGCTGGCTCTGGAGCCCCGAGGAGTCGGTGGACGAGGAGGAGTCCGTCGAGGTGCCCGTGGACGCCCCGGCATCGCCTGAGGGGGCTTCGGACGTGCCGTCCGTGGAGCCGCCGTCCGTGCTCTCCGTGGAGGTGCCGCTCGCGCCGCCGTCGAACGTGGCGCTGAGCTCGTCGTACTGGCCCTGCCGGACGACGACCTGGTTCCGGTCGTACGGGTAGCGCGGGTAGAGGTCGCCGACCTGCTTCGGGCCGAGGCGGCTGGTCATCAGGGAGCGGTCGATCTCGTCCTGCATGTTGCCGCGCAGGTCCCAGGCCATCGCCTTCAGCCACGCCACCGAGTCGACCGGGGTCCACTTCCCGGGCTTGTAGTCGTTGCTGAAGCCGAGCGCCGCGTACTCCAGGGAGATGTCCTCGGCGTCCTTGCCCGCCAGGTAGGCGTTGACCCCCTTGGCGTATGCCTGGAGGTACTTCTTGGTGGCGGCGGACAGCTTGGTGTCGTACTCCTTCTGCGCGGTCCGCTGCCAGCCCAGCGTGCGCAGGAACTCGTCGTTCTCGACCTGGCTCTTGCCGAACATCTCCGACAGGCGCCCGGAGGTCATGTGCCGGCGGACGTCCATCTCGTAGAACCGGTCCTGCGCCTGGACGTAGCCCTGCGCCATGAACAGGTCGTCTTCGGAGGAGGCATAGATCTGCGGGATGCCGTTGCCGTCGCGCTTCACGTCGACGGGCGCGGTCAGGCCCTGCAGGGCGATCGAGCCCTTGGTCTGCGGGAAGGAGGCACGCACGGTGCTGATGGACCAGTACGCGCCGTAGGCGACGCCGCCGATGATGGCCAGCACCAGGACGAGTACGAACAGTCGGGCTTTTCGCCCCTTCTTCCTGCCGGACTTGCCGGGCTGTTGACCCGTTGAGGCGGTGGTGTTGGGGGGCATCGCTGTCCTTGCTGTCCTAACGCGAGCGGCAGGCGGTACTGGAGTGCTGGAGCAACCATAGGCGCAGGGCCCGGCGGCCCTTGACGCGGAGTGGGGAACCGGCACGGCCTGACGTTCGATCTTGCCCGGGCAAGCGTCAAGAAATCGTCAAGAGTTAGGTAAGGTAACGAAGTAACTTCGTCAGGGGAAGGAACCGGCCGCTGAACATCCACGACCTCAACGAACTCCTGCTCGTCTGCTCGCTCGTCCTGCTCGTCGCCGTGGCCGCGGTTCGGATCTCCTCGCGCAGCGGGCTCCCCAGCCTGCTCGTGTACCTGGGCATCGGCGTCCTCATGGGCCAGGACGGGATCGGCGACATCCACTTCAACAACGCCGAGCTGACCCAGGTCATCGGGTACGCGGCCCTGGTCGTGATCCTGGCCGAGGGTGGCCTCGGCACGAAGTGGAAGGAGATCAAACCCGCCCTGCCCGCCGCCAGCGCGCTGGCGCTGGTCGGGGTCGCGGCGAGCGTCGGGGTCACCGCCACGGCGGCGCACCACCTGGTCGGGCTGGACTGGCGGCAGGCACTCATCATCGGGGCGGTGGTCTCCTCCACCGACGCGGCGGCGGTCTTCTCGGTGCTGCGCAAGATTCCCTTGCCCGCGCGTGTGACGGGCACGCTGGAGGCCGAGTCCGGCTTCAACGACGCCCCCGTGGTCATCCTGGTCGTCTCGTTCTCCACGGCCGGACCCTTCGAACACTGGTACGTGCTGGTCGGCAAGATACTGCTGGAGCTCGCCATCGGCGCCGCCATCGGCATCGCGGTGGGCTGGCTGGGCGCCTGGGGACTGCGGCACGTGGCCCTGCCCGCCTCCGGCCTGTATCCGATCGCCGTGATGGCGATCGCGGTCACCGCCTACGCCGCCGGCGCCCTGGCGCACGGCAGCGGCTTCCTCGCCGTCTATCTCGCCGCGATGGTGATGGGCAACGCACGCCTGCCGCACTGGCCGGCCACGCGCGGGTTCGCGGAGGGGCTCGGCTGGATCGCCCAGATCGGCATGTTCGTCCTGCTCGGTCTGCTGGTCACCCCGCACGAGTTGGGCGACGACATCCTGCCCGCGCTGCTCATCGGGCTGGTGCTCACCATGGTGGCGCGCCCCTTGAGCGTCGTGCTCTGCCTCGTGCCGTTCCGGGTGCCGTGGCAGGAGCAGGCACTCATGTCCTGGGCCGGGCTGCGCGGCGCCGTGCCCATCATCCTGGCCACCATCCCCATGGTGAACGGCGTGGACGGCAGCCGTCGCATCTTCAACATCGTCTTCGTACTGGTCGTGGTCTACACCCTGCTCCAGGGGCCGACACTGCCCTGGCTGGCCCGCACCCTGCACCTGCGCGACGGCTCCGAGGCCGCCGCCGACCTCGGCATCGAGTCCGCGCCCCTGGAGCAGCTGCGCGGGCATCTGCTCTCCGTCAGCATCCCGCGCAGGTCGAAGATGCACGGCGTCGAGATCAACGAGCTGCGGCTGCCCGCCGGGGCCGCGGTCACCCTCGTCGTACGGGAGGGCACGTCCTTCGTGCCGCTGCCGACGACCGTGCTGCGCCGGGGCGACGAACTGCTCGTGGTGGCCACGGACCCGGTCCGGGACGCGGCCGAGCGGCGGCTGCGGGCGGTCGGACGCGGGGGCAAGCTGGCCGGATGGCTGGGGACGAACGGATCGAGCTAATCGCAGGTGGGCGAGGTCGATGGTGCTCGCTTTCACAGGCGTACCAAGCGTTCACCCCTGTACGATGCAGGTGTCACCCAGATCGAACCAACTCTGCCTGACGCAGAGCTGGCGCAACCGTATGGCGGCCGGCAACGCTCTTCGACGCAGTGGGCACCGGTATCTACCGCAGTCAGCGCAAGAGGACAGCTCTCGGCGCCCCGGCCCACCACAAGCGGGCCGCGCTACCAGGCGGCAGAAAGGCAAGGGCCGTGGCATCCACGGTCACCTCGTCGAAGTCCTCCCGCCCTGGCTACGGGCAACTGCTGCGCACGCGCGGCGCCTGGACGTTCCTGCTTCCCGGCTTCGCGGCCCGCCAGCCGTTCGCGATGCTGACGATCTCCATCGTGCTGCTGGTGCAGCACACCACCGGCTCGTACGGCGCGGCAGGCGCCGCCGCGGCCGTCACCGGCGTCTCCATGGCGCTGTTCGCGCCCTGGACCGGGCGCCTGGCCGACCGCCTCGGACAGCGCGCCGTACTGCTCCCCGGCGTGCTGGTGCACGCCCTCGCGGGCATCACCCTGACGGCGCTCGCGCTGGCGGACGCCCCGCTGTGGGCGGTGTTCGCGGCGGCCGTCCCCACCGGCGCCTCGGTCCCGCAGATCGGGCCCATGGTGCGCGCCCGCTGGGGCGTGAAGCTCCAGGGCTCCCCCCTGATGACCACCGCCGCCGCCTTCGAGTCCGTCACGGACGAGCTGACCTTCGTCGTCGGCCCGCTGCTGGCCACCGCCCTGTGCACCGCCGTCGACCCGGCGGCGGGCCTGGTGACCGAGGCTGCGCTCACTCTGGTGGGCGGTCTGCTGTTCGCCGCGCAGAAGAGCACGCAGCCGGTGGTCGGCGCCGACGGGCACGCGCGCGTGGAGCACGCCTTTGCGCTGCGCGTCCCAGGGGTGCGGGTGCTGGCCGTGGCGTTCCTCGGCATCGGCTCCGTCTTCGGCGGCATGCAGGTGTCGCTGGCCGCGTTCACCGAGTCGATCGGCGAGCCCGGCCTGAACGGCGCCCTGTACGGCACCTTCGCCGCGGGCAACATGCTCTCCGGCATCGCGTGCGGCGCCGTCGCCTGGAAGGCGGCCCCGCAACGCCGCCTGGTCGTCGGCTACGGCGCCCTCGCGCTGGCCGCCGCCGGTCTGTGGGCCGCACACTCGGTGCTGCTGCTCGCCGGGCTCGGCCTGCTCGTCGGCATGTGCGTGGCACCCGCCCTCATCACCGGCTACACGCTGGTCGAGAACCTGGTCCCGGCCGGGGCGCGCACCGAGGCCTTCACCTGGCTGACCGGCGCGGTGGCGCTCGGTCAGGCAGGTGCCGTCACGGTCGCCGGACAGTTGGAGGACCGGTTCTGGGGCGGAGCCGGATTCCTGGTCCCGCTCGGGGGCACGGCGCTCGCGCTGGTGACCCTGGTCGCGCTCCGGTCACGGCTGGACGACCGGCCCCGGAGCCGTACCGTCGCACGTGGCGTCGGTCACCGCGCGCCGGTCACAGTGGACTGATCCCGAGGAATACGTCACTATGGACCGTCGTTAGCACTCATCGAGTGAGAGTGCCAGGAGGAAGACAGTGCCGACCTACCAGTACCAGTGCACCGAGTGCGGCGAGGGCCTCGAGGCGGTGCAGAAGTTCACCGACGACGCCCTGACCGAGTGCCCCAACTGCCAGGGACGCCTGAAGAAGGTGTTCTCCGCGGTCGGCATTGTCTTCAAGGGCTCGGGCTTCTACCGCAACGACAGCCGCGGCTCCTCGTCGAGCAGCTCGCCGGCGTCGACCGGGTCGTCCTCGACGTCGTCCTCTTCGGCGTCCTCTTCGTCCTCTTCGTCTTCGTCCTCGGACTCGAAGGCGTCGAGCACGGGAAGCTCGTCCAGCACCACCGCCGCCTGAGGCGCCCGCACGCTCACGGGACCCCACCGCCCTACGGCCGGTGGGGTTCTCGGCCTTTGCGGCACCCCCTCCTGCCGCCGCGCCCACGGCGGCTACTGTGCTGGTCATGGCGAACGCAGAGATCGGTGTAATCGGCGGCTCAGGCTTCTACTCGTTCCTCGACGACGTGACCGAGCTCCAGGTGGACACGCCGTACGGGGCCCCCAGCGACTCCCTCTTCCTCGGCGAGATCGCCGGCCGGCGGGTCGCCTTCCTGCCCCGGCACGGCCGCGGCCACCATCTCCCGCCCCACCGGATCAACTACCGGGCCAACCTCTGGGCGCTGCGCTCTGTCGGCGTGCGCCAGGTGCTCGGGCCGTGCGCGGTGGGCGGGCTGCGCCCCGAGTACGGGCCGGGCACGCTGCTCGTCCCGGACCAGCTCGTCGATCGCACGAAGTCCAGGGCGTCCACGTACTTCGACGGACTGCCGCTGCCCGACGGCACCGTGCCGAACGTGGTGCACGTGTCCCTGGCCGACCCCTACTGCCCCTCCGGACGGTCGGCCGCCCTGAAGGCCGCGCGCGGACAGGACTGGGAGCCGGTGGACGGCGGCGCCCTCGTCGTGATCGAGGGACCCCGGTTCTCCACCCGTGCCGAATCGCTGTGGCACCAGGCGCAGGGTTGGTCGGTGGTCGGCATGACGGGCCACCCCGAGGCGGCGCTCGCCCGTGAACTGGAGCTCTGCTACACCTCGCTGAACCTGGTCACCGACCTCGACGCGGGCGCCGAGACCGGGGAGGGCGTCTCGCACGACGAGGTGCTGCGGGTGTTCGCGGCGAACGTGGACCGGTTGCGCGGGGTGCTCTTCGACGCGGTGGCGGCGCTGCCCTCGAACGAGGAGCGGGACTGTCTGTGCGTGAACGCGCTGGGTGGGATGGATCCGGGGTTCGTGCTGCCGTAGAGGGCGACCGGCGGCGGGGCCGAGCGCGGAACTCCCCCTTCGGGTGAGGGCGTTGTCCACAACTCGTCGGTAGTGCACGGGCCTGAGCGGGCGGCGGCACGAGACCTCATCGTGGGCGGCAACCGATCCGTCGTCACAGGTGGTGGTCCCCGTGTCCTTCGCTGCGCCCTCCGAACCGGCCCACGCACAGCCCTCCGTACGGCCCTCCGGCCCGTTTTCTCCTCGCGCGCTCGGGACGGACGCGCCCCCGACCCGCGAGGTGCCGCACTTCGCACCCGTTCGCGTGCGCGGCGGGCGACATCGGCTGGGCCGGTTCGTACGGCATCGGCGGCGGGCTCTGGCCTTCGGGCTCGCGCTCACCGCCGCCGCCCTCGTGGCCGCCGGCCCGCGGGCCCCGGCCGGCGCGGGGGCTGACGAGCGGGCCCACGGGCACCCCGCGGCGGACCGGGCGCCGGAGCACCGGGCCGCCCGGCGGGTGTCCGCGCCCGTGCGGATCGCCGACGCGGCGACGGTCCGGCTGCTGCGCCCCGGCGACCGGGTCGACGTGGTCGCCGCCGAGGGGGCGGCGCCGGGCGGCGCGGCCGAGGTGGTCGCGCGCGGCGCGCTGGTGACCGAGGTGCCCGAGCCGCTGGACGGCGATGCCGTCGGCGGGGCACTGGTCGTGCTGTCGGTGCCGCGTGCCACCGCGGCGCGGCTGGCGGGCGCGAGCGCCACGGCCCGGCTGGCGGTGACGTTGTGCTGAACGACGTCTTGCGCGTGGTGCGCGAATCGCTGCCAAGTCCCTCCTCGAGGCCACGGGATTGGACACGGCCGCCCGGCCCTGTCGTAGGTTGCGGAACTGTTTGTTCCACAAGCTGTACATGTGATGAGGAGAGGGCACGCGGTGAGCGAGCAGAAGGAGCCGGGCGTCTTGCAGGGCTTCAAGGCCTTCCTGATGCGCGGGAACGTCATCGATCTGGCGGTCGCGGTGGTCATCGGCGCCGCCTTCACCAACATCGTCAACTCGGTGGTGAAGGGCGTCATCAACCCGCTGGTCGGCGCGATCGGCACCAAGAACCTCGACAGCTACAGCTCCTGCCTCAAGGGACCGTGCGAGCAGGCGGCGGACGGATCGGTCACCGGCGGGGTCATGATCCTCTGGGGCTCCGTCCTGGGAGCGGCGCTGAGCTTTGTGATCACCGCGGGGGTGGTCTACTTCCTGATGGTCCTGCCGATGGCGAAGTACCTTGCCCGGCAGGAGGCGCGCAGGAAGGCGCGCGAGAGCACGCACGAGATCATCGAGGTGTCCGAACTGGAGGTGCTCAAGGAGATCCGCGACGCGCTGGTGGCGCAGGGCGGGCAGCGCGGCCCGGGCCACACCGAGCGCTGACGGGGGCGGTCCGCCGCGCCCTCCAGGCCCTGCGGGCGGCTCAGAGGTGGTGGGGCGGCTTCTCGTCCAGGAAACGCCTCAGGTCCTCGGCCGCGTCGGTCCCGCCGCGCGGCCGGTCGCCCCATCCGCGATCCGTGTCGTCCGACGACTGCTCGTCCAGCGGGTCGTCGAAGATCAGCGCGGGCCTGGGCGCACGCGGCTCGGGAGCGGCGGAGGTACTCATGCCTCCAGGGTACGGGGCGGTGACCGACGGGGGCAGGGCTGCCTGGTTCGTCCAGGCTCGCGGAGATTTTCGGGCCGGTATCTGCTGTGCTTGGAATCATGACGTCCAGTCCGACTCCGTCGCCCGCCTCGTCCGGCGCGCCGGCCCCTCGGAGGCCGCTGCGCCGGCTCACCGCCCGCGGTCGCAACGAGGCGCATCGCGTCGCCACGCCTCTGGAGCTCTTCTTCGACCTGTGTTTCGTCGTGGCGGTCGCGCAGGCCGGACTGGAGCTGGTGCACTCCGTCGCCGAGGGGCACGCCGGCGAGGGCATCCTGAACTACGCGATGGTGTTCTTCGCCATCTGGTGGGCCTGGATGAACTTCACCTGGTTCGCCTCGGCCTACGACAACGACGACGTGCTGTATCGCGTGGTCACCCTGGTGCAGATCGCCGGCGTCCTGGTGCTCGCCGCCGGGATCCCGCGGGCCTTCGAGAGCCACGACTTCCTGCTGGTGCTGATCGGCTACGTGGTGATGCGGCTCGCCATGGCCGCGCAGTGGCTGCGGGCCGCGAGATCCGCCCAGGGAGCGGAGCGCACCACGGCGCTGCGGTACGCCGGTGGTGTGCTGCTCTGCCAGATCGGTTGGTGCGGGCTCGTGCTCCTGCCGAAGCCCGACCGCCCCTGGCTCTTCCTGGTGATGGTGGTCGCCGAGCTGTGCGTGCCGCTCCACGCGGAGAGGAACCGGCCGACCACATGGCATCCGCACCACATCGCCGAACGGTACGGGCTGTTCACGATCATCGTGCTCGGCGAGACGATCGCCGCCGCCACGGTCGCCGTCAAGACGGGCGCGGACGAGAACGCCGCGCTGGGCGAACTGCTGCCGATCGCGGCGGGCGGCCTGCTGATCGTGTTCTCCGCGTGGTGGATCTACTTCGTGGCCCCGGTCCACGGGCACCTGCGATCCAGTCGGCAGTCCTTCGTCTGGGGTTACGGCCACTACCTGATCCTCTCCTCGGCGGCCGCGATCGGCGCGGGCCTGGAGGTGTCGGTGGAGCAGGCGGTCGGCAAGGCGCACATCTCCACGCTGTCCGCGTCGGCCGCGGTGACGCTGCCGACGGCGCTGTTCCTGCTCACGGTATGGGCACTGCACGCGGGCCACTTCAAGGTGGGCATCGCCCAGCAACTCGTGCTGCCGACGACCGCGTTGCTGGTGATCTGCTGCTCCTTCCTGGGCCACTGGGCGGTCTTCGCGGCCGGGGTCGTCTCGGCGCTATCCGTGGCGACCGGGGAGACCCTGACGGCCCGCCGGGCCGCCCGGACGCGCAAGGCACGGACGGGCACGCCGACCGCCTGACTCCCCGAGCGGGTGCCCGGCTCCCGGAGCGCGCGCCCCGGCTCCCGCGACGGGCGCTGGGGAAAGGCCCGCGGGCAGGAGACTGGTCCCCATGACAGTTGATGCTCTGACGGACGTGACCGGCCTGCGGGTGGGACACGCGACGCGCACCGGCGACGGCTGGCTCACCGGCACCACCGTCGTCCTCGCACCCGAGGGCGGGGCCACCGCAGCGGTGGACGTGCGCGGCGGCGGCCCCGGCACCAAGGAGACCGACGCGCTCGATCCGCGCAACGTGGTGCAGAAGGCCGAGGCGGTCGTCCTGACCGGCGGCAGCGCCTACGGGCTCGACTCGGCGTCCGGCGTGATGGCCTGGCTGGAGGAGCAGGGGCGCGGGGTGCGGGTCGGGCCGGACCCGGCGCACGTCGTGCCGGTGGTGCCCGCGGCGTGCGTGTTCGACCTGGGGCGGGGCGGCGACTTCCGTGCCAGGCCGGACGCGGCGCTGGGCAGGGCCGCGGTCGAGGCGGCCGCGGCGAGCGGGATCGGCGCGCCGGTACGGGAGGGCTCCGTGGGCGCGGGTACGGGTGCCGTGGCCGGGGTGATGAAGGGCGGGGTCGGCACCGCGAGCGTCCTCCTCGACTCGGGGATCACAGTAGCCGCGCTGGTGGTGGCCAACGCGGCGGGATCGGTGACGGATCCGGAGACGGGAGTGCTGTACGGGCAGTTGTTCCAGGGTCGGGTGACCTACCCGCAGGAGCGGACGCACGAGGCGGCCCGCACGCGGCTCGCCGAGAGCGCGGCGCGCAACGCGCCGCCCCCGCTGAACACCACGCTCGCGGTCGTCGCCACGGACGCGGACCTGTCGAAGGCGCAGGCCCAGAAGCTGGCGGGGACGGCACACGACGGCATCGCGCGGGCGGTTCGACCGGTGCATCTGCTGCACGACGGTGACACGGTCTTCGCGCTGGCGACCGGGAAACGCGGACTCGACGCCGCCCGGCCGCTGGCCCTGAACGAGATCCTGGCGGCCGGCGCGGACCTGGTGACCCGCGCGATCGTGCGGGCGGTGCGGGCGGCCGATCCGGTGACGACGGAGGGCGGGGTCTGGCCCTCGTACTCGGAGCTGTACGGGAGGAGTTGAGCGGTCCACGCGGTCTGTGATTGTCCCGGTTCTGTCACGTGATGACGCATCTTTCGGGTGGAGGGAACCCGACCGGTCCCCGGTCCCCTCTTTCTCCACGCATCGGAGCGGATCACCCACTTCACACGAACCTGGAGCAGCCCGTGACAACACCGGACACAGCAACGCGGCGCACGCTGGTGGCCGGTGCCGCCCTGGTGGTCGGCGCCCTCGCCCTCACCGCCTGCACGGGCAGCGCCAAGGCCAGTAATGACGGCAAGGACGGCGACGGCACCGGGGCGAAGAACTCGGCGGCGCGGATCGCCATCTCGGCAAAGGACGGTTCGACCGGCGCGTCGATCAACTCGACCGGTGTGAAGGTCAGCGACGGGAAGCTGACCGAGGTGAGGATGACGGTGGCCGACACGGGCCAGGCCGTGCCGGGGACGGTCTCCGCGGACGGCGCCAGCTGGAAGCCGAAGGAGCAGCTGGAGCGGGGGACGAAGTACGAGATAGCGGCGACCGCGAAGGACGCGGACGGCAAGTCCGTCGCCGCCGACTCCACGTTCACGACCGTGACGACGGCCAACAGCTTCATCGGGACGTACACACCGGACGACGGCACGACGGTCGGGGTCGGGATGCCGGTGTCCTTCAGGTTCGACAAGGCGATCAGCGACCGTAAGGCCGTGCAGTCACACATCACGGTCACGTCGAGCAGTGGGCAGAAGGTGGCCGGGCACTGGTTCGGGGAGCAGCGGCTCGACTTCCGGCCGGAGGAGTACTGGAAGGCCGGCTCCAAGGTCACCATGAAGATCGACCTGGACGGGGTGGAGGGCGCCAACGGCGTCTACGGAGTGCAGCAGAAGACGGTCACCTTCACGATCGGGCGCTCGCAGGTCTCCACGGTGGACGCGGCCACGCAGACGATGACGGTGGTGCGCGACGGCCGGACGGTCCGGACGATCCCGATCTCGGCGGGCAGCCCGGAGTTCACCACGTACAACGGGCAGATGGTGATCTCGGAGAAGCTGGCGGAGACGCGGATGGACAGCCGCACGGTCGACCTCGCCGACGCCTACGACATCCCGGACGTGCCGCACGCGATGCGGCTGACCACGTCCGGCACGTTCATCCACGGCAACTACTGGTACAAGCAGTCCAACCCGCCCTTCGGTCGCTACGGTTCCAGCCACGGCTGCGTCGGGCTCCAGGACGTGCAGGGCGGGCGGGGCGACACTCCGGCCAAGTGGTTCTACGACAACTCCACCCTCGGGGACGTCGTGATCGTGAAGAACTCCGCCGACTCCACCGTGGCGCCGGACAACGGCCTCAACGGCTGGAACATGGCGTGGCGCGAGTGGACCGCCGGAAGCGGCGACTGACCGTTTCACCAGCGGTTTTTGACGGGATGTCGGGTCGCGTGGGAACTTCTCGCGCGGCCCGGCCGTTTTCCCGGCAAACGTTTTCTCGGTTCCCGGACATGATGTCCGACCGAGGGGCTACGGTATGCACCCACAAGGTGACATGCAGCAACGCCGGGAGAAACCTTGAGCGTTCCGTACGAGACGGCAGCGTACGAGCCAGCCGATTCGCCCGAGTCTCCGGAGGAGCACCTCGAGCGGCTGCTCGGGCGCGCTCTGAACTCGTTCGAGCTGCCCGACGAGACGATCGGGCGACTCGACAGCGCGCTGGCGCACGACAGTTCGCTGCACTCCGCGCACCACAGCGCGGGACTGCACCAGGAGACGTACCGGCACACCTGGCTGCTCGCCGACGGCTCGGCGCTCACCCTCTGGGAGCTCGTCCACAACACCACGCCCGGGGGCGCCCCGCAGCACGAGGTGTACGTCGACTCGGAGGAGCTGCGCGCCGCGGGCACCCGGCTCCCGCTGCCCACGGAGACGCCGGACTTCGAGCTGCCGGTGCCGGTGGACCTGTCGTCGGTCCCCACGCCGCGGCACGCGTACGTGCCGGACGACTCGGCGGATCACGCCCGCCGGCTGCTGCGCCGCGCGGAGAACCCGGACCGGCCGGGCGCGGAGACGGCCGCGCTGCTCGCCACGGCGTGCGCCCACCAGATCACGCAGGCCTTCGGAAGGCCCTGCCGCGCGGGTCGGGCCGGGCTTGGCTTCTCGCTCTACGAGCACGCGTTCCTGCTGTGCGACGGGCAGGAGGTCTCCCTGTGGGAGGTGGAGCACACGGCCACACCGGACGGCCGGCACATGTGCGAGGTGTACACGACGCAGGACGCGGCCCGGGAGGCCATGGAGCGCAGGGCCGCGCAGTTGTCCTGAGGCGCGAGCCCGTCGACCGTCCTGAGGGACGCCCCCGTCGACCGTGCTGAGGCGCGAGCCCATCGACCGACAGCGCGGCCCGGGACCTGAGTCGGTCCCGGGCCGCGCCGCCTTTGCCAGGCTTGCCGTCGCCTCGGTGACTACGCCGCCGCCACCGGCTGCCTGGCCTCCGCCGGTACGGTCACCGGCTCGGCCTCCTTGGCGCCGGGGGCCGGCTTGCGCAGGCCCTTGAGAAGGATGACCAGGCCCGCCGTGACCGCCGTACCGGCCGCGATGGCCAGCAGGTACAGCAGCGGCTTGCCGATCAGGAAGGTGACCCAGATGCCGCCGTGCGGGGCGCGCAGGGTCGAGCCGAACGACATGGCCAGGGCGCCGGTGACCGCGCCGCCCGCCATGGCGGACGGGATGACCCGCAGCGGGTCGGCGGCCGCGAACGGGATGGCGCCCTCCGAGATGAAGGAGGCGCCGAGCACCCAGGCGGCCTTGCCGTTCTCGCGTTCGGCGTCGGTGAACAGCTTCCTGCGGACGGTGGTGGCCAGGGCCAGGCCCAGCGGCGGGACCATGCCCGCGGCCATCACCGCGGCCATGATCTTCATCGCGGAGTCGCTGGGCGCCGCGACGGAGATGCCGGCCGTGGCGAAGGTGTAGGCCACCTTGTTCACCGGGCCACCGAGGTCGAAGCACATCATCAGGCCGAGCAGCACGCCGAGGAGGACGGCGTTGGCGCCGGACAGGCCGTTCAGCCAGTCGGTGAGGGCCTTCTGGGCCTCGGCGATGGGCTTGCCGATGACCACGAACATCAGGAACCCGACGATCGCCGAGGAGATCAGCGGGATCACCACCACGGGCATGATGCCGCGCAGGGGCGCCGGGATGCTGACGCGCTGGATCGCCAGGACCACGCCGCCGGCGATGAGGCCGGCGACCAGGCCGCCGAGGAAGCCCGCGCCGATCGTCACGGAGATCGCGCCGCCGACGAAGCCGGGCACGAGGCCGGGGCGGTCGGCCATGCCGTAGGCGATGTAACCGGCGAGGACCGGGACGAGGAAGCCGAAGGCCGCGCCGCCGATCTGGAACAGCAGGGCGCCCCAGCTGTCGAGCTGGCTCCAGTCGAAGTGCTCGGTGACGGACTTGGCCTCGTTGACCTGGTAGCCGCCGATGGCGAAACCGAGGGCGATGAGCAGACCGCCCGCGGCGACGAACGGGACCATGTAGCTCACGCCGGACATCAGCCACTTGCGGAGCTTGGTGCCGTAGCCCTCGCCGGGCTCACCGGCGCGCTCGACGGGGGTCCCGCCGGGCCTGGCGGCCGCGGTGACCTCACCGCGCTCCGCCTTGCCGCGCACCTCGGTGATCAGCTCGGCCGGGCGGTTGATGCCCGCCTTGACCCCGACGTCGACGGTGGGCTTGCCGGCGAAGCGGTTCTTCTCGCGTACGGGCAGGTCGTGGGCGAAGATCACGCCGTCCGCCGCCGCGATGACCGCCGGGTCGAGCCGGGTGAAGCCGGCCGAGCCCTGCGTCTCGACGACGACCTCGACTCCGGCCGCGCGGCCCGCGTTCTCGAGCGACTCGGCCGCCATGTAGGTGTGGGCGATACCGGTGGGGCAGGAGGTGACGGCGACGATACGGAAGGGGCGCTCCCCGGCCGGGTCGCCGGAGCCGGAGCCGAAGCCCTCGCCGGGGCCGGAGCCGGAGCCAACGCCCTCGCCGGTGCCGGTGCCGGTGCCGGTGCCGGAGCCGGTGCTCCCCCCGGTGCCGGTGGTGGCCGCGGCGGCGGTGCCCCCCGCGCCGGTGCCGGTGGTGTCACCCGTGGCGGCGCCGGGAGAGGCCGCTCCCGACGCCGCCGCGGAGTCCTCGGAGCCGGCCTCGGAAACCGTGCCGGAGGCCGTCTCGGGAACCGCGCCGGAGGCCGTCTCGGGAACCGCGCCGGACGCCGTCCCGGGAACCGCGCCGGACGCCGTCCCGGAAACCGCGCCGGACGCCGTCTCGGAAACCGCGCCGGACGCCGCCTGCGAAACCATGCCGGAGGCCGTACCGGACGCCGTGGCCGGCGCCGCCTCACCGGCGGTGGCGGACGCCGGTGTCTCGTCCCCGCGGATGAGCGCCGCCGCGGCCGCCGGGTCCCCGACCGCCCGCAGCGCGTCGGTGAACTCGGCGTTCATCAGCTGGCGGGCCAGCGACGACAGGATCGTGAGATGGGCGTCGTCGGCGCCCGCGGGCGCGGCGATCAGGAAGATCAGGTCGGCTGGGCCGTCCGCCGCACCGAAGTCGATCCCGCCGGCGCTGCGCCCGAAGGCGAGCGTCGGCTCGGTCACGTGCTCGCTACGGCAGTGCGGGATGCCGATGCCGCCGTCGAGGCCGGTCGGCATCTGCGCCTCACGGGCGGCCACGTCGGCGAGGAAACCGTCCAGGTCGGTCACCCGGCCCTGGGTCACCATGCGCTCGGCGAGGGCGCGTGCCGCCGCTTGCTTGGTGTCGGCGGACAGGTCGAGATCGACCAGGTCCGCGGTGATCATGTCGCTCATCGCGGGCTCCTTCGCACGCGTATCGCCCGTGAGGTGCGGTGGGCGGGGGTGGGGACGGGGCTGGGGCTGGGGCTGGGGCTGGGGACGGGGCTGGGGCTGGGGCTGGGGACGGGGATGGGGATGGTGGGCGGTGCGGGGGTGGTGGCGGAGGCGGGACCGGGGAAGCCCCGCCTTCGCGGGACGGCAGGGCGGCTCAGGGTGCCCTGTCGGCCGACGGCCGCGGCGAGTAAGGGTGCGCCCCGCCGCACACCGGCCGGTTCCGCGGTCGCCGGGCGGAACGCCGTACGCGCGCTCATGACACCGGCTCCTTCAGCTCGCGGTCGACCGGCACGTCCGAGGTGACCGTCACCGCGGCCGGGTCCAGGTCGCCCGGCGTCGGCATCACGCTGCCGGGCAGCTGTACGGCGGCCGCGCCGTGCGCGAGGGCGGAGGCGAGGGCTTCCGGGCCGCTGCCGCCGGCGATCAGGAAGCCGGCGAGCGAGGCGTCGCCGGCGCCCACGTTGGAGCGCACGACGTCCACGCGGGCACTGCCGAACCAGATGCCGGCGTCGTCCACCAGCAGCTGGCCGTCGGCGCCGAGGCTGGCCAGCACGGCGCGTGCGCCCCGCTCGCGCAGCTCCTCGGCCGCCTTCACCGCGTCGCCCACCGTCGCCAGCGGCCGGCCGACGGCCTCCGCGAGCTCCTCGGCGTTCGGCTTCACCACGTCGGGCCGCTCCCGCAGCGCCTCCAGCAGGGCGCGCCCCGAGGTGTCCAGCGCGATCCGGGCGCCCCCGGCGTGCGCGCGGGCGACCAGCTCGGCGTACCAGGAGGGCGCGAGCCCGCGCGGCAGGCTTCCGCAGCAGGCGATCCAGTCGGCGTCCCGGGCCTGGGCGCGCACCGTCCCGAAGAGCAGTTCCCGCTCGCGCGCCGACAGTTCGGGGCCGGGTGCGTTGATCTTGGTGAGGACGCCGTCCGCCTCCACGAGGGCGATGTTCGAGCGGGTGGCGCCCGCGATGGGGACCGGCGCGACCTCGATGCCCTGCGCGTCGAGCAGCTCGGCGACGACCGCGCCCGGCGCGCCGCCCAGGGGCAGTACCGCCACCGTGCGCCGTCCGGCGGCCGCGACGGCCCGCGAGACGTTCACGCCCTTGCCGCCGGGGTCCATGCGCTCGCCGGTGGCGCGGATGATCTCACCGCGCTCCAGGGCGGGGACCTCGTAGGTGCGGTCGAGGGAGGGGTTGGGGGTGACGGTGAGGATCATGCGCGCACCACTTCCGTGCCGCCGCCCTCGATGGCGGTGGCGTCCTCGGGGCTCAGCTCGTCGTCCGTGATCAGCAGGTCCACGTCGGCCAGGTCACCGAAGCGGGCGAAGTGCTCCTGGCCATGCTTGGAGGAGTCGGCGAGCAGCACCACCCGGCGGGCGGCGGCGAGGGCCGCGCGCTTGACGGCGGCCTCGGCGAGATCGGGGGTGGTCAGGCCGTGCTCGGGGGAGAAACCGTTGGCCGCGACGAACGAGACGTCGGCCCGGATCTCGCTGTACGCCCGCAGTGCCCAGGCGTCCACGGCGGCGCGGGTGCGGTGCCGGACGCGTCCGCCGACGAGGTGGAGCTGGATGCCGGGGTGGTCGGCGAGACGGGCCGCGATCGGCAGGCTGTGGGTGACGACGGTGAGCGAGGCCTCCAGCGGGATGGCGGCGGCGAGGCGGACCACCGTCGTACCGGCGTCGAGGATCACCGTGCCCTCGGTGGGCAGTTCGGCGAGGGCCGCCTTGGCGATGCGGTCCTTCTCGTCGGCGGCCGTGGACTCGCGCTCGGTGAGGTCCGGCTCGAAGTCGAGGCGGCCGACGGGGATGGCGCCGCCGTGCACCCGGCGGACGAGGCCGGCGCGGTCGAGGGCCTTCAGGTCGCGGCGGATCGTCTCCGCCGTGACCTGGAACTCCTCGGCGAGCGACACGACGTCCACCCGGCCGCCGTCGCGGGCGAGCCGGAGGATCTCCTGTTGCCGCTCCGGTGCGTACATGCCCGTTCGCCTCCGACCTGTGCCCGAACGTGTGGTTTCAGGCGAAGGCTACGCCTGGACATCGGGGAAGTAAACAGGTTCGGACTTCAATCGGGCAGGAACGGACTTCAGTCGTGCTCCACGGCACAGGGGACCCGGCACCTCGGTGCCGGGCCCCGCGCGAGACGCCGCCGCCGTCCGGGCCGCTCAGTGCACCAGCTCCGCCTCCTTCGCCACCACCGCGGCCGGCTCGTCCACAGCGCCCTCCACGTGCTGTGCGGGCCTCCTCGGCAGGGCGAACATCAGCAGGAAGATCACCACCATCACGCCGGCGACCCAGCCCACCGCGTTCTGGAAGCCGTCCACGAACGCCGGGCCAGGCTGCCCGGCCTTCGCCATCCGGTCGTCGACCACACCGAAGAACACCACGGACACGAGCCCCAGTCCGAGCGCGTTGCCCATCTGCTGCACCGTGCTGATCAGCCCGGACGCGGAACCGGCGTGCTCACGCGGCACCTCGGAGAGGATCGCGTCGGTCAGCGGGGCGACGATCAGGCCCATGCCGGCGCCCATCACGACCAGCGGCAGGGCCATCTGCCAGGAGGCGATGCCGAGGCCGTACCGCTCGGACTCCCAGATGTACAGTCCCAGCCCGGCCGCCATCACCAGGGCGCCGGCCTGGAGCACACCCCGCCCGAAGCGCGGCACCAGCTTCTGCACCGACACCCCGGCCGCGACCGACACCGCGATCGAGAACGGCACGCCGGTCAGCCCGGCCCGCAGCGCGCTCCAGCCGAGGCCGATCTGCATGTACAGGGTCCAGACCAGGAAGAACACCCCGAGCCCGACACCGAAGACGGTCTGCACGGCGATACCCGCGGCGAAGCTCTTGACCTTGAACAGCGACAGTTCGATCAGCGGGGAGCCGTCCCGCGCCGACTTGCGCCGTTCGTACGCCACCAGCGCCCCGAACACGACGAGCGCGCCGCCCATCGAGACGTACCCCCACAGCGGCCAGCCCAGCTCGCGGCCGCGGGTCAGCGGGTACAGCAGCATCAGCAGGCCCAGCGTCACCAGGACGACGCCGACCACGTCCAGCTTGAGGGCGTGCGGCGCCCTGGACTCGGTGATGAAGCGACGGCCCAGGATCAGGCCCGCGATGCCGACCGGGAGGTTGATCAGGAAGATCGGGCGCCATTCGAGGCCGAAGAGGTTCCACTCGGTCAGCAGCGCGCCGAGCAGCGGGCCGGAGACCGCGCCGAGACCGACGACCGCACCGAACAGGCCGAAGACCTTGCCGCGTTCGTGGGCCGGGAAGGTGGCGTGCACGATCGCAAGGACCTGCGGCACCATCAGCGCCGCCATCGCGCCCTGCAGGATGCGGGAGGCGACCAGCATCTCCGGGTTCGCGGCGAGTCCGCACAGCGCGGAGGCGACGGTGAAGCCGCCGATGCCGATCAGGAAGACGCGCCTGCGGCCGTGGATGTCGCCCAGGCGGCCGCCGGTGATCAGGCCCGCGGCGAAGGCGAGCGCGTAACCGGCGGTGATCCACTGGATCTGGCTGAAGGAGGCGCCCTCGTCGCGCTGGATCGACGGGATCGCGATGTTCACGATCGTGACGTCGACGAGGTCCATGAAGGCGGCGGTCATCACGATCGCGAGCGCGAACCAGCGGCGTCGATCCGGTATGGACGGCGCGGCGGGCCGGGGCCGGGGCAGTGAGGTCTCGGTGGAGGTCATGGCTTCACGCTAGGCCGGCATTAGGTCAGATTGTGTCCTACTTGTGCGGCATCCTCGGACTCATGACGACGGACACTCCGGCTCGGCTCCTTCAGTTGCTCTCCCTCCTCCAGACGCCCCGCGAATGGCCCGGCGGCGAGCTCGCCGACCGGCTCGGGGTCTCGCGGCGCACGGTGCGGCGGGACGTCGACCGGCTGCGGGAGCTGGGCTATCCCGTGCAGGCGTCCAAGGGCGCGGACGGCGGCTACCGGCTCGTCGCGGGCAAGGCCATGCCGCCCCTCGTCCTCGACGACGAGGAGGCGGTGGCGATCGCCGTGGGTCTGCGGGCCGGGGCGGGGCACGCGCTGGAGGGCGTGGACGAGGCGTCCGTACGGGCGCTGGCGAAGCTGGAGCAGGTGCTGCCGAGCCGGCTACGGCACCGGGTGGCGACCCTGCAGACCGCGACCACCGCACTGACCAGCGGCGACGGCCCGTCGATCGCGCCGGAGACGCTGATCGTGATGGCGTCGACGGTGGCCGGCCAGGAGCGGCTGCGGTTCGCGTACCGGGCCGGGGACGGCAGCGAGTCGCGGCGCCTGACGGAGCCGTACCGGCTGGTGTCCACCGGGCGGCGCTGGTATCTCGTCGCCTACGACCTCGGGCGCGAGGACTGGCGGACCTTCCGCGTCGACCGGGTGAGCGAGCCGTTCGCGACCGGCGCGCGGTTCACACCACGGGAGCTGCCGACGGGGAGTGCGGCGGAGTACCTGCGGCAGTCGATCCGGCGCCGCCAGGAGACGTACGAGGTCGGCGTCACGTTCGACGCACCCGCCGAGGTCGTCGCGGCCCGGCTGCGGGGGTGGCTGGGCGCGCCCGAGCCGCTCGACGAGTCCCGTTGCGCGGTGCGGGGCGGTACGGCCGATCCGCTGGAGTGGGTGGCGGCGCGGCTGGCGATGGTGGGGTGCGAGTTCACGGTGCGTGAGCCCACGGAACTCGTGGACCACGTCCGCGAGCTGGGGGGCCGGCTGAGCCGGGCGGCGGGGTGAGGGCCGGGACGGTGAGGCATGGGCCGGGACGGTGAGGTGAGGGCAGCACGGAGCGCCGTGGGACATGGGGGGTCACGTCCACCGGAAGTCTCGCAACGCCCCCAGATTGCGCAGTGCCAGTTCCGCCGGCCCCTCCGGTCCCGCCGCCGGGGCGGTCCCGGCCGACCACGACTCCACCGCCACCCGTACGGCCGCGCTCGCGACCGCCGCGGTGAAGCGCAACTCCGGCGACACGCTCGCGGCAACGTTGTCGTCACCCTCGGTGACCCCGGTCGCCCGCTCCACCAGTGCCGTCACCAGCGTGTCCTCCGATGCCCGGCACACCTCGGCCCACACCCTGCGCAGGGCCGGACTCGCCTCGGCCATCCGGATCAGCGTGCGCACCCACTCCCACGACGGCGCCGACACCCCCACGCCCGGCGTCAGCGTGTGCCGTACGGCGTGCTCCAGGGCCTGCGGGAGGGAGAGCCCGGCCGGGGCCCGGCGGACCGCTTCCACCCAGCGCTGGGCGCCGGCCGCGTAGAGGGGGGCGACGGCCTCCTCCTTGGACGCGAAGTAGCGGTAGAAGGTCCGCGGTGCGATGCCCGCGGCCTGCGCGATGTCCTCGGCGCGGGTGGCCCGCAGCCCGCGCCGCGCGAAGAGACCCGCCGCCGCGCGGGCGATCTCCATCCGCGTCTCCGCCTTGCGCCGTTCGGTCAGGGAGGAGGACGGCGACGAGGGCCGGGAGTGCTCTGCTGGGGTGGTGCTGCTCACGTCGGCAGGCTATGCCCATGTGGCACAATCTGCCATCCCGGCGGGCCACCCCGTGGTTCAGGTACGGGGTGCCCCGCCGCCCAGGCATGTCCGCGACCGGCCCGATGGACGCACGCGACGGGAAAGAGCCGGGCCCCGACGCCCGGGGGAAGGCGCCGAAGCCCGGCTCAGGGAGGTCCCGGCGCCGGGGGGAGTGCGTCGGGACGTGGCTTGTGGTGTGGCGTACGGCAGTTGCTGGTCACGGGCGGTGCCGTGGGTGGGACCGTGGAGGCCGCCGGTGCCCGGGGGTCTCACCCTCGGGCCCGAACTCTCGTGCTCTGATGTCTTGTTCCCGGGCGGGCGCTTTTGAAGCGGCGTTACACAGCCATGTTCACGCTGGCCTTCGCCCCCCGGCGTACGCCCCCGGAACGATCTCCGTGCGGTACTTCGGGCGAGCCTCACGCGGCCGCGTCGAAGCCGGTCTGACGTGCCAGCTTCTTCAGCTCGAGCAGCGCGTGCTTCTCGATCTGGCGGATGCGCTCCCGCGTCAGTCCGTGCTCCTTGCCGACCTCGGTCAGGGTCCGCTCCCGGCCGTCCTCGATGCCGTACCGCATCTTGATGATGGACGCCGTGCGCTGGTCGAGGCGGCCGATCAGGTCGTCCAGCTCCTCGCTGCGCAGCAGGGTCATCACGGACTGCTCGGGGCTGACCGCCGAGGTGTCCTCCAGCAGGTCGCCGAACTGGGTCTCGCCCTCGTCGTCCACCGACATGTTCAGCGAGACGGGGTCGCGCGCCCAGTCCAGGACGTCGGTGATGCGCTCCGGCGTGGAGCCGAGCTCCCCGGCGATCTCGGCGGGCTCCGGGTCCCGGCCGTGGTCGCGGTTGAACTCGCGCTGGATGCGCCGGATCCGGCCCAGCTCCTCCACCAGGTGGACGGGGAGCCGGATGGTGCGCGACTGGTCGGCTATGGAGCGGGTGATCGCCTGACGGATCCACCAGGTGGCGTACGTCGAGAACTTGAAGCCCTTGCGGTAGTCGAACTTCTCGACCGCGCGCACCAGGCCCGCGTTGCCCTCCTGGATCAGGTCCAGCAGGGGCAGACCGCTGCGCGGGTAGCGACGGGCGACCGCGACGACCAGACGGAGGTTGGAGCGGATGAAGACGTCCTTGGCCCGCTCGCCCGCGGCGACCAGGGCCTCCAGCTCCTCACGGCTGGCGTCCGCCTTCGACTCCTCGTACCCGTCGAGGACCTGTCGCGCGAACACACCCGCCTCGATGGTCTGGGACAGCTCGACCTCCTTGGCGGCGTCGAGCAGAGGTGTACGCGCTATCTCGTCCAGATACATGCCGACCAGATCGCGGTCCGCGATCTCGCCGCCATGGGCGCGAACACTGCGTGCCGCGTCGACGGTCTCGCCGGCGGCGGACGTACGACGGGCGACGGCACGGGTTGCCATGCGTGCTCCCTTGCGATGGTGAGGTCAGCGGGTGGTCCTTCAGACGCTCGGCACCCTCTCCGGTCAGTCCTCGGGTGCCCTGCATCCGATGGAAACAACGACTGGAATCCGGACACAATTCCCAACCCACCCCTCGATTTTTCTGATCATGCAGTACCCTGTCCGGCCACACGAGGAGGCTCGATGCCGTCGGAACGTACAGAGGTGCAGGTCAGACCAGGAGTCGAGGGTGATCTCGCGGCCCTCACCGACCTTTACAACCACTATGTACGTGAGACGCCCATCACATTCGACACGGTGATCTTCACTCCGGAGGAGCGCCGCCCCTGGCTGCTCTCCCATCCGGTAGACGGGCCGCACCGCCTGATGGTTGCCACGGACGCGGACTCCCAGGAAATCCTGGGGTACGCCACATCCAGCCCTTATCGCGCGAAGCCCGCCTACTCCACCTCCGTGGAGGTCACGGTCTACGCCGCCCCGCACGCCGCCGGCCGCGGCGTCGGCACGCTGCTGTACAAGGCCCTCTTCGAGGCCCTGTCCGGCGAGGACCTGCACCGCGCCTACGCCGGCATCGCGCAGCCGAACGAGGCGTCCACGCGGCTGCACGAGCGCTTCGGCTTCCGGCACGTCGGCACGTACCACGAGGTCGGCCGCAAGTTCGGCCGCTACTGGGACGTGGCCTGGTACGAGAAGCCCCTGCAGTCCAGCTGCGCGGTTCGGCCCGGTACCTCGATCCCGGCGGTCCAAGCCCGGTACCTCGGTCCCCGGTGACGTAAACCCCGAAGCTCAGCCGAACTGCACCGACCGCTTGGCCAGTCCCATCCAGAACCCGTCGATCACGGACTTCTGTTCCCCGAGCTCGCCCGCCGCGTCCGCCGCCCCCATGGTCACGAACAGCGGGGCGAAGTGCTCCGTACGCGGATGGGCGAGCCGCCCGGCCGGGGAGGTGTGGATGAAGTCGAGCAGCGCGTCCACGTCACCGGCCGCCAGCGCCCGCCGGCCCCAGTCGTCGAACTCGGCCGACCAGCCCGGCACTCCCCCGCCGGGGTGCCGCAGCGCGGCGAGGTTGTGGGTGAAGAAGCCGGAGCCGACGATGAGCACGCCCTCGTCGCGCAGCGGGGCCAGCCGCCGGCCGATCTCCATCAGCCGCACCGGGTCGAGGGTCGGCATGGAGATCTGGAGGACGGGGAGGTCGGCCTCGGGGTACATCTCGACCAGAGGCACGTACGCGCCATGGTCCAGGCCCCGGTCCGGCACGTCCTGCACGGGCATGCCGGGCGCGCGCAGCAGTTTGCGTACGGACTCGGCGAGTCCGGGGGCGCCCGGAGCTCCGTAGCGGACCTGGTAGTAGTGCTCGGGGAAGCCCCAGAAGTCGTGGACCAGGGGGACGGTCCGGGTGGCGCCGAGGGCCAGCGGGGCCTCCTCCCAGTGGGCGGAGACGATGAGGACGGCGCGCGGCCGGGGCAGTCCGGCGGACCAGGCCGCCAGCTCACCGGGCCAGACCGGATCGTCAGCCAGCGGTGGGGCGCCGTGGCTGAGGTACAGGACGGGCATGCGCTCCTGAGCGGCGGCGGACATGACCGCGACTCCCTCCGGCTGGACCGACTTACTTGAACTCTCAATCTCGCCTGCAGAGCTTACGCCGCAGTTGTTTAAGTTTCAAAGAGGAGTCTCGTACAGTGGTCCCATGAAGACGGCATCCACATCCGCACCCGCGTCCGCGCCCGGCGACGAGCCGACCTGGCTCACCGACGAGGAGCAGTGCGTGTGGCGTTCGTACATCGAGGCCGCCACCCTCCTGGAGGACCACCTCGACCGCCAGCTCCAGCGCGACGCCGGCATGCCGCACATCTACTACGGCCTGCTCGTCAAGCTCGCCGAGTCCCCGCGCCGCCGGCTGCGGATGACCGAGCTGGCGATGCACGCGAAGATCACCCGCTCCCGTCTCTCGCACGCCGTCGCCCGGCTGGAGAAGAACGGCTGGGTGCGTCGCGAGGACTGCCCCTCCGACAAGCGGGGTCAGTTCGCGGTGCTCACCGAGGAGGGCCTGGAGGTGCTGAAGCGCTCGGCCCCGGGCCATGTGGCCGCCGTGCGGCAGGCGGTGTTCGAGCGGCTCACCCCGGAACAGCAGAAGTCCCTCGGCGAGATCATGCGGATCGTCGCCGAGGGACTTCAGCCCAGCGAGGCCGGGGCGGATCTGCCCTGGCTTCGCTGAGGTCGTACGGATCGCCCGAAGGAGTACGCCCGAAGGGGTACGACTGGACGGGGGCCGTCAGGCGGTCAGTGCGCGACCACCGGAACCGGCACCTCGTCGTCGGCGCCCTTGCCCGCGCCCGTGACCGCGCCCATGTCCGGGCGGCCGGCGTTGACGAGGGTCAGGGCGATCGCCGCGGCGACGACCAGGATTCCGACGGCGAACCAGATGGCACTGGTGTAGCCCTGGACCTGGCCCTCCAGCTGGACGAGCTGCTGCTGCGAGCGGGAGGTCGCCGAGCCGATGTGGTCGGCGATGTACGAGGTCGTCGCCGAGGCGGCGATGGTGTTCAGCAGGGCCGTGCCGATCGCGCCGCCCACCTGCTGCGAGGTGTTGACCATCGCGGAGGCGACACCGGCGTCCCGCGGCTCGACGCCCTGCGTGGCCAGGGACATCGCAGGCATGAACGCCGTACCCATGCCGAGGCCGAGCAGCAGCATCGCCGGCAGCAGCAGAGCGGCGTACGAGGAGCCGATCTCCAGCTGGGTCAGCAGCAGCATGCCGAGCGCGGCGACCAGGAAGCCCGGGCCCATCAGCAGGCGCGGGGCGACCCGGGTCATCAGGCGGGTGCCGATCTGGGTGGAGCCGGTGATCATGCCGGCGATCATCGGGAGGAACGCGAAGCCCGTCCTGACCGGCGAGTAGCCCTTCACTACCTGGAGGTAGTAGGTCAGGAAGAGGAACAGGCCGAACATCGCGATGATCGCGAGGCCGAGCGAGAGGTAGATGCCACCGCGGTTGCGCTCGGTGATCACGCGCAGCGGCAGCAGCGGGGCCTTGACCCGCGCCTCGACGAACACGAACGTGGCGAGCAGCACGACCGACGCGACGAACATCGCGATGGTCACGGCGTCGCTCCAGCCCTCGGACTCGGCGCGGGTGAAGCCGTAGACCAGCGCGACCAGGCCGAAGGTGGACAGGATGACGCCGGGGATGTCGAGCGAGGAGCGGTTGCGGGCGCCTCCGGGCTCACGGATGACGAACCAGGCACCGGCCGCGGCGACCACCGCGAACGGGACGTTGACGTAGAACGTCCAGCGCCAGTCCAGGTACTCGGTGAGGAAACCGCCGAGGATCAGACCGACGGCACCGCCACCACCGGCGATGGCGCCGTAGATGCCGAACGCCTTGGCGCGCTCCTTGGCGTCGGTGAACATCACGGCGAGCAGGGAGAGCGCGGCGGGGGCCAGCAGGGCGCCGAAGACACCCTGGAGGGCGCGGGCGCCGAACATCATCGCCTCGTTGGTGGCGGCACCGCCCAGCGCGGAGGCGAGGGCGAAGCCGGCCAGACCGACCACGAAGGCGCGCTTGCGGCCCCACAGGTCGGCTATCCGGCCGCCGAACAGCAGCAGCCCGCCGAAGGCGAGGGCGTAGGCCGTGACGACCCACTGCCGGTTGCCGTCGGAGATGCCGAGGTCCTGCTGGGCGGAGGGCAGGGCGATGTTCACGATGGTGGCGTCGAGGACGACCATCAGCTGGGCGAGCGCGATGAAGACCAGCGCTTTCCAGCGGTTGGCGTCGGGGACGCCGGGAGCCTTGACGGCTGTTTCAGACATGGGTGTACCCACTTCGGGACTTCGGGACGGAAAAGAGACTTCGGGACGAAAAAATGACTTCGGGACGACAAGGACTTGCGGAGCTACCGAGCTGACGGAGCCGCGGGCTACGGAGCGGGCCCCGGAGCCAGGGACTACGGAGCTACGGAACAGAACGGAGGTAAACGGAAAGGGATCGGCTGTCAGGCCTGGCGCAGGTCCTCCAGGGTCACGGCCGTGCCGGGCAGGCTGCCCGAGCGGGCCGGTGCCCGCAGGCCGTCCAGGAACATCTGCAGATGCCGGTGCACGAAGCGGTCGACGCTGAAACACGCGGCACCGGCCGGAGGCCGGCTGAGCTGGGCGACGACGATCATCAGATCGCCGACCCCCACGTCGGTGCGGAGCTGCCCGGCCGCCTTGGCGCGGGCCATGACCTCGTCGACGAGCTGCTCGACCCGGCCGCGCGCGGCCAGCAGGTCGGGGTGGTGCTCGTCGAAGGTGCTGGAGATCATCGGGCACAGCGCGCTGATCCGCTCGTCGGCGGAGGCGTGCACGAAGCGCTCCAGCGCGGCGAAGGCGTCGCCGTTCTCGGCCAGGGCCTGCTCGGCGGCCAGGGCGGTACGGTCCATGACCGAGCAGACGACCTCGCGGACCAGGGCGTCGCGGTCCGGGAAGTTGCGGTACACCGTGGCGTTGCCGACGCCGGCCCGGCGGGCGATCTCGTCGAGGGGCACGTCCGGCCCGTGCTCGACGAACATCTCGCGGGCGGCGGTGACGATCCGCTCCCGGTTGCGCAGGGCGTCGGCGCGCGGCCGGGTCGCCTTGCGTCGTTCGGGGGTGGCGGTCTGCACGGCGTACTCCTGGATGAGTGGATGAGTGGTGAATGGATGAGTAGCTGGCCGGCTGAGCGGCCGGGTAGCCGTGGCTCAGGGTGATGGCGCTCGTCGGTGGCGCGTTCCGGGGAGTGATCCCCCGTTTCGCTCGTACGCGTGGTTAAACGGGGAATCGATCCCCGGTTATTTCCCACCCGCCGAATGATTTCCTATGACCCGCGTCACAGTGCTCCATCCGCTCGACCACACCCCCACCGACCTGCGCTTACTCACCGCGAACCCACGATCGGTCGGCTCCAGCGCGCGCCCGCGCCACACCCGGCACAGGGTGAATCGCAAGGGTGCAGCCGGAGACGGGTGGCTGCCTGGAGCGAAAGGTCCAAGCATGCAGCCGTCCCGCCGTCGGATACGCCCGCGCCGAGCGGCCGCGCTCGGCGCCGTGACCGCAGTGACCCTCGCAGTGAGCACCTCGGCCGGCACGGGCCACCATACGGTGGGCTCGGCGACGGCGGGAGCGCGGCCGACCACCGCCCTGGCCCGATCCTCCGCCCACGGGCCGTGCATGATCAGCGGCAAGGCCGACGTGCAGATGTCGGAGGGCATACCCACCCCCGACGGCTACTCCCGCTCCACCGGCACCGTCCGCGCCCTCACGGTGATGGTCGACTTCTCCGACGCGCCCGGCAAGGGCAAGGCGCTGGACCGGTTCGACGAGTTCTTCCCGCAGACCCAGGAGTGGTTCCGCACCAGCTCCTACGGCCGCCTGGACTACCGCCCGCAGACCCCGATCGCCGACTGGCTGCGGATGCCGAAGTCCTTCCAGGCGTACGGCATAGAACGCGGCGCCCCTTTCGACCCCGGCTACCGGGAGCTGGTGCGGGACATAGTGGCCGCGGCCGACCCCAAGGTCGACTTCCGCGAGTACGACCTGCTGAACGTGCTGGTGACGCCGAACGCGGGCCCGTCGGCACTGGACACGGTCCTCTCGGTGACCTTCGCGGGCAACGACGAGGCGCCGACGGCGGACGGGGTGCCCGTCGCCAACGCCTCGTTCGTCTACTCCCGCCAGGACGACGGCTCCGGCACCTACTCCGACACCGGCTACCGCGTCCTGCCGCACGAGAACGGCCATGTCTTCGGTCTGCCCGACCTCTACACGCAGGAAGGCGGGGGCACGGTCGGGCACTGGGACATCATGAGCGAGGACTGGGGCGCCAACAACGACCTCCTCGGCTGGCACAAGTGGAAGCTGGGGTGGCTGGACACGGCACAGGTGCACTGCGCGTCCTCCCCCGGCACCACCGAGCACACCCTCACCCCGCTGGCCCGCTCGGGCGGGGTCAAGCTGATCTTCATACCCATCGACCGGCGCTCGGGGTACGCCGTCGAGCTGCGCACCCCCGACGGCAACGACGAGGCGGTGTGCCGGCCGGGTCTGCTGATCTACAAGGTCGACGCGGAGGTGGACACCGGCCACGGCCCGATACGGGTGTACGACTCCCGCCGGGACAGCGGCGGCTGCACGCGCAGCCCCAACGTCCACGCCGAACTGTCGGACGCCACGTTCACCCCCGGGGAGGCCTTCGAGGACCGGGAGCGGGGCGTGCGGATCGTGGTCGCGGGGGCGGACGTGAAGGGGAACCACACGGTGCGGGTCACGCGACGCTAGGGGCGCGCACCGCGGTGGCCGGACGCGGGAGGGGGATCCGCCGTTACGGTAGGCCTGCCGCGATCGCCGTACCGGAGAGAAGATGCCCGCCAACCCCACCCTGAAGGAGGCCGCCGCACCGGCCGTGCCGGACGAGGCGGTCACACCGCTGATCCGCGGGATCGCCGTGCTGCGGCAGCTGACGGAGGCGGGCGGCACCCTGAGCCTGAGCGCCCTGGAACGCGCCACCGGCCTCGCCCGTTCCACGGTCGACCGCATCACCTCGACCCTCGCGCACATGGGGTACGTCCGCCTGGACGGCCGCGACGCGGTCCTCGCCCCCCGCCTGATGGAGCTCGGCAACGCCTATCTGGCCGCCCTGCGCCTGCCCGCCCTGCTGGACGCCCACGCGGACGCCCTCGCCGACGAACTGGACGAGTCGGTGTCCCTCGCGGTCGCCGACGGCGACGGCATCCGCTTCATCCACCAGGCCACCCGGCGCCGCGCGATGTCCCTGAGCTTCCGCATCGGCGACCTGCTGCCCGCCGAACGCACCGCGCCGGGCCCGCTGTTCGCCACGGAGTGGACGGGCGAGGACTGGAAGCGCTGGCGGGCCCGCCGGGCGGCGGACCCGGCGAACCACGGCTTCCCCGCCGTACCCCCGGCCGAACACCCGCTGACCGCCGAGGAGTTCACCCGGCGCTCGGCCGGGGCCCGGGCGGACGGGTGGACGCTGGACGACCAGTTGATCGAGCCCGGCCTGGTCGCGGTGGCGGTTCCGGTACGCGATCCCCGCACCGGCCGGATCACGTGCGCGGCGAGCGTGGTCAGCCACACCAGCCGGCACACCGCGGCCGGCCTGCGCGACACGCTGCTGCCCCGGCTGCGCGCGGCGGTGGCGGCGATGGAGGAGGACCTGCGCGCGGCGCCGCGCCCCGAGCCCGCCCCGGCCCCCTCGGGCCTCGCGACCTGGACGGGCGCCTCGAAGCAGGAACTGGGCAGGGAGTTCGTGGAGTCGCTGGCCCGCGGCCTGACCGTCCCCACCGCGTTCGGCGCGGGCCGGGCGGAACTCACCCTGACGGAGGTGGCGAAGGCGACCGGCCTGGCCCGCGCCACCGCCCGCCGGGCCCTGATCACCTACGAACACCTCGGCCTGGTCGCCCAGCCCCGCCCCGGCACCTTCACCCTCACCCCCCGGGTCCTCGGCCTCGGCTACCCGCTCCTGTCCCGCACCTCGCTGCCCCACATCGCCGCCCCGCACCTGGCGAGCCTGGCCGAGCGCATCCACGAGTCGACGTCACTCGCCGTGCTGACGGCGGCCGGCGACGAGATCCAGTACACGGCACGGGTGGCGACCGCCCGGGTGATGAGCGTGAACATCACCGTGGGCACCCGGCTGCCCGCCTACGCCACGTCCATGGGCCGCGTCCTGCTGGCGGACCTCCCGCCCGCCGACCGCGTCCTCGGCCCGCTGCGCCCGCTCACCCCCCGCACCCTCACCGACCCGAAGGCCCTGACCCGCGCCCTGGACGAGGTACGGGACCAGGGCTACGCGCTGGTCGACGAGGAACTGGAGGAGGGCCTGCGCTCGCTGGCGGTACCTGTCCGCGACCGCACGGGCCGGGCGGTGGCCGCCCTCAACACGGCGATGCACACCTCCCGGCACACCCTCCGGGAATGCGTCGACCACCTCGCCCCGGCCCTCCGCGAGACGGCCGACGCCATCGAGGCGGACCTGCACGTGTCGGCACGGTTCACCCGGATCCCCCTGAGCTAGCCGACGCCCGGTCACGCGGCGGGGCAGACCGGCGAGCCCGCGCCCGCCCGGCGTCCACGCAACCCCAACCCCGGGCCGCACCCTCGCCCCATCCCGATCCGGTACCCTGTGGACCGAGCACCCTGATCCACCTCAGGGAGCCCCGCCTTCGTAGCTCAGGGGATAGAGCACCGCTCTCCTAAAGCGGGTGTCGCAGGTTCGAATCCTGCCGGGGGCACAACGCGTTACCGCTCTGAACTGGGGTTTCTCCCCCAGGGAAGGCTCCTACTCGGCCTCGGACTCCTCGTCCGGGGCCGTTTGCGTGAGGGGTGCGTGAGCGGATGGGGGTCAGGCTCCGATATCTCTCCTGACGGACCAGCACCATCCGGCACGGAATCCACCTCCGCCTCATCGGCCTCGTCGGGCTCCCCAGGCTCCTCGGGCTCCGCTTCGGGAGCGGTGTTCTCCGAGGTGGCGCGGGCACGCGGTACGAGCCGAGCTGCTGCCTCGGCGATCGCCAAGTCCGCCTCCGGGAGGAGGCTCGTGTACGTGTCGGCCGTGATGGTGATCGAGGAGTGGCCGAGCATCTCCTGGATGTCCTTCAGGTCGGCCCCGGCCGCATGAGCCGGCCTCACGGCGCCATGACGGAGGTCGTGGAGCCGGACAGGTGGGAGGTCGATCTCCTCGTACAGCTCGATGAACTGCCGTGTGACATTGGCGGGGTGGAGCATCTCGCCGTTCTCCTGGGTGAAGACGCGGCCGGTCTCCACCCAGGCGTTCTCCCACTCCTTACGGTCCTTGTCCTGCTGGGCGCGGTGCCGCTTGAGGGCCTGGACCGTGTCGGAGTCCAGCGTGATGGTGCGAGCGCCGGCACCGGTCTTGGGGTCGTCCTCGTACACCTCCCAGCCGTCTACGACGAGTTGCTCGGCGACGGTGATGAGGCCGGCGTCCAGGTCGGTGTCGGTCCACTTTCCGCCTGCACGCCTCGCCCCGCCGCAGTCCGCGGAACGCGATCAGGTGGAACAGCGCGTACAGGCGGTCCTCCGTCGGCTGCCGTATCCGTCCAGTCGCCGGAATCGCCGGCTGATGCGCCTGAAGCAAGTCACTGACGACTGGTCGGCGGGACATCCTGCCATGACCTTGGTAGCCAGGACCCAGCCAGCCGCCCCTCCGATCCCCTGGTGATGAGTCCACCGCGCCGCTTCCTCACTTGTCGTGGGCTCGCTGGTCGGATGCCGGCCGACGGGGAGGGGCGTGAACGAGATCAGCATGCCGCACGGACGGCAGACAGTACGCTGAACCCAGCGGGATCGGGCCCGCGGCACAGTGTCCGGGAGGTGCTTCATGACGGCCGAGATGGTGGCCCCGGCGTGGATGCATGAGCAGATCACGGCGGAGGAGTACGAGTCCTGGTCCGAGGAGCAGTGCGCCGGCATCGAGATCGTGGACGGCATGATCGTCGTGAGTCCGAGTGCATCCAAGCGGCACAACAGGTTGGCCCGGATTCTGACGAACGCCCTGGATGCCGCAGCGGGCCCGGAGTGGAACGCCGACACGGACTTCGACGTCCGGCTTCAGGACGTCCCGCTCACCAATCGCCGTCCGGACGTCGTCGTGTACCGCGCAGACACGATCGACATCACCCCCACCCGCCCTGAGCACGTGCTGCTGGTCGCGGAGGTGGTGTCGCCGGGCTCAGAGACCACCGACCGGATCGTGAAGGTCGACCAGTACGCCAAGGCAGGCATCGGCTTCTACTGGCGGATCGAGCAGGCCGCCACAGGCGTTCCTCTCGTGTACACCTACATTCTCGACCCCGCGACGAAAACCTACCGGGACGGAGACGTGTTCACCGGCGTCCTCAAGGTAACGGCCCCCTTCTCGGTGGAGATCGACCTCGGCCAGATCTGACCCACGCGCTGCTCAGCAGCCGACACCGCGTGAGCGATGCGTGAGCGGACAGCCTGACCGGGGCCGTGTCGTTGTACCGGGGTAACGGGACCGGTGGGCTGTCCTCCCGTATCGCCGGGTCCGGCACCAAGTTCGCCACCACCTCCGTGCTCCTGCCCGTCGGGGACGTGAACGGGGACCGGTGCGCGGATGTGTTCGCGCGGGTGGGTGACCAGCTGCGCGCCTACCGGCCGGGCTGCGGGAAGATCGTCGCCGCCTCGTCGCCGTACACGCTGATCGGCACCGGATGGGCCCAGTACAACCAGCTGACGTCCCCGGGTGATGTCAACGGGGACGGTTTCGTCGACCTCGTCGCACGTCAGGCATCCACCGGCGACATGTACTTCTACGCCGGCATGGCTGATCACCGGCTGAAGACCCGGGTGCGGATCGGGACGAACTGGAAGCTGTACAAGCGGGTCGTCGGGGCCGGGGACCTGAACGGGGACGGGCGTGGCGACCTGCTCGGGGTCGACTCCGCCGGTGTGCTGTGGCGCTACTACGGGACGTCCACCGGTGGCGTCACCACACGGGTGCGGGTCGGCAGCGGATGGGGCGGATACTCCGCTCTCGTCGGGACCGGTGACCTGTCCGGTGACGGACGCCCCGATCTCCTGGCGCGGGACACCGCCGGGAAGCTGTGGCGGTACGCCTCCACGGGGGCCGGTACGTACGGCGGCCGCGTGCTGATCGGCAGCGGGGGCTGGAACGGCTTCAAGGGCCTGTTCTGAGACCGAGGTGTGGGGAGTTCGCCGTCGACGCGGTCGCCGCGCCGACGGCGGACTCCTTCGTCCCTCTCAGTCGAGACAGAACTCGTTGCCCTCGATGTCCTGCATCGCGATGCACGACTCGTTGTGGTCATCGGCGAGCAGCACTCGCACGCGGGTCGCGCCGAGCGCGACGAGTCGTGCGCACTCGGCTTCCAGCGTGGCCAGGCGCTCTTCACCCACGAGCCCGGTGCCGACCCGCACGTCGAGATGCACCCGATTCTTGACGACCTTGCCCTCGGGGACGCGCTGGAAATACAGCCGCGGGCCCACGCCCGAGGGATCACCGCAGGCGAACGCCGCACCCTGCCGCTCAGGCGGCAGCGAGCGATCGAATTCGTCCCACGTGGCAAACCCCTCCGGAGGCGGCGGCACGACGTACCCCAACACCTCGCACCAGAAGCGGGCGACGCGCTCAGGTTCCGCGCAGTCGAAGGTGACCTGGAACTGTTTGATCGATGACATCGGCGCACCATAACAGGGGGTCACCACGGCAATGCCCTGCGCGCGATGATGTCCGAGTGGCGCCCCGCCCGCCATCGGAATACGGCCGCACCCGCGGCCTACTACCGCGGCCTACTACCGCAGCCGGCGCCACCCAGCTCCCCGGCCTGTCCGCACGACTTGCGGTTGTTCTGCCTCCGGACCGGCCGCCTCGATGACTACAGCACCAGTTCGGATTGCGGTTCAGGTTGTCGCGCCGGCGGGGTCTTCGGTTCCGGCAGGGCGGTGGTCCTCACATAGCCGTGGATCACTGAGGTCATCGCCAGCAGGAGAAGTGGCGCGGACACCCACGGGTACCTGGCCATCTCCAACGGCAGAAAGCGGTAGGACACCAGGAGCGCGGCGAAGACGGCTGTGCCGTGGGCGACCAGCCGGGTCGCGGATCGGTCCCAGCCACGGTCGAGCGCGCGCAGAGCCGCCTCGATCGTGAGCGTGAAGACCACGCCGGCGATGAGATCCACGCCGTAGTGGTAGCCGAATCCCAGCGTCGCGGCGAGGGTGGCGATGAGCCAAAACGTTCCTGCAGAACGTAGGAGCCGTGGGCCCTGCCGGGAATGGATGAAGATCGCGGTGGCCCACGCCGTGTGCAGGCTGGGCATGCAGTTCCGCGGGGTGATCTCGTCGAACGGCATGTGTTGCGGGGTGTTGAGCGGCGGGGGCGTATGTGGCCACAGGTCGGCGACCGCCCACTGCTCGCTGGACGGTGTGTCCGCCCACAGGCTCACCGATGCCCAGTGCTCGGCGCCGGTGCCGTAGGCGAAGATCGGTCCGACCACCGGGAAGATCATGTAGATGGCGGGGCCGAGGAGGCCTATCACCAGGAAGGTGCGCACCAGGTGGTGGCCCGGGAAGCGGCGCTCGACCGCCACGGCGCGCAGTTGGTAGAGCGCGACGACGACCGCGGCCACCGCGAGTTGGCCGTAGACGATGTCGAGGAAGTTGAAGCCGATGGGGCCGGTGGCCGTCAGGAGGCGGCCCGCCAGCCACGACGGGTTGCCGAGCGCGTGATCGGCGGTCGCCAGGTACTGGTCGAGCACTTCCGGACGGCTCTTGGAGGTGATGAGCAGCCAGATGTCGCCGGTCTTGCGGCCGGCCACCAGCAGCAGGGCCAGCCCGACGCCCTTCAGCAGCAGGACGCGTTCCCGGCCGGTACGGCGGGTGAGCGCGATGACCGCGCAGCCCAGAATCACCCACACCGCGCCGTTGCCGAAGGGGTGGCCGCCGGTGGTCTCGGCGCCGACGGCCCACCGGACCACCAAGAAGGCGAGGTCGATACCGATCGCGGCACCTGTCGCGACGAATCGTTGCCGCCAGGTCAGCACCACCATCATCAATGCCATGCCCGCGTACAGCAAAAAGCCGGATTTGGGGGCGAATATCACCTCTCGCACCTGATTGGTGATCGGCCCGGGCAGGCCGTAGCGGCGTGCGGCGATCTCCAGCGCGATGAGGAATCCGATGGCCACGACACCCGCCACGGCCCAGAGTCTCGCCCGTGGGTGACGCCATACGGAGAACGGGATCCTGCGACTTATTCGCGAGGAAGCCCGTGATGATACGTTTCTCAATTTTTGGGCCGATTTTCTGGATATCAAGTGCACGTCAAGGTGGTTCCGGTCGCCACCTTAAGGTCGGGCTCGCTGTCTCCCTCACAGAGGGCGGCCCGTCCGACGTGGGAAGACGGCAGAATCACGGCCCGCGTTCCGGCCGACGGATCCTGTCTGCGGGCTATTCGTCGCGCCTGGGGCTGAACTTCAGGAAGACCCTGCCGTCGTTCGTCCGGTCGAAGTCGACGTGGATGTCGCCGGTGTCGACCGTGCCGGTGCCGCCCACCAGCCCCTCAACGGCGAGGGCTGGTCGTCGGTCGCCGAGAACTCGACCTCGAACGCCAAGTGGATGCGGGGCCTTGTGCGGGCAGTTCGAGGTCCTGCGGCCTGCGCTTCGTCCATGCTGTCTTCTCTCCCGGTCCCGATTCGGCGGATGGCTCGCTGAAGAGTGCTCGCCATCCTGTGGCAGACCTCCCGGGACCGGTCCCGACCGGACCGCTCGGCATCCGTGACGTCACCCCGCACGAACACATCAAGCGTCCAGCCTCACCGTCCGCCCCCCCGCGCTTGCCCCGGATCCCCCACCCCACCCACCCCGTAACCCCCACCGAAATTCCCGCCATCACCGACATCCCCACCCCCGGCGACGTCACCTGAGCCACCGCCCCCGCCGCCGCCGCACTCACCCCCTGCATCGTGAGCATCCCGGCGGAGTGCAGGCCCAGGGCGTGTCCGACCAGTTCGTCCGGGGTCTCGGCCACCAGGCGTTCCTGTTGTACGAGGCTTGCTCCGAAGCCCACCGACGCCACCGCCACCAGCGCCCCGGACAGGACCGGCCCCGGGCCCAGGAAGAAGAAGGCGTACGGGGTCGCCAGGAGCAGGAGGAGTGGGATACCGAGGCGCTGCCGGTGGGGCGGGGGTACGACGCGGCCGATCAGGACGTCGCCCACCAGCATGCCCAGCGCCGCGCAGGCGAAGAGGGGGCCGGCGGCCCGGGGGGCGTACGACACGTACAGCGACTCGCAGCCCACGATCAGGCCGTTGGGGACCCAGAGCGCGAGATAGAGGCGCCGGCGCGGGGCGGAGGACCACAGGAGGGCGTTGGTGCGCCGGGTCGCCGCGACCGAGGGGCGGGCGGACGTGCGCGGGGGGCGGGGCGTGAGGCCCAGGCGCGCCATGGCCGCCGCCGACAGGAACAGCAGCGCCGCGAGGAGGAGCGTCACGCGTGCCGAGCCGATGAGCACCAGAAGGGCGCCGCCCGTCGCGTAACCGGTGATCTGCATGACGCCGCTCATCATGTTGAACATCGAACGGCCCAGCAGATAGCCGTCCTTGGTCAGGATCTCGGTCAGCAGGCCCCACCGCACTCCCCCGCCCAGCGACGCGATCAGACCCTGCGCGAGGACGACGAGGAGGACGGTCCAGATCGGCAGGCCGGGGAGCGCGAGGAGCGCCGTGCCCGTCGCGAAGGCCAGCGGTACGGCCGTCAGGGCACGCCTCGGTGGCAGGCCGTCCGCCCAGGACAGGAACAGCGTCGCACCCAGCACCTGCGCCAGCGACGGACCGAACATGCTCACCGCCGCCAGCAGCGGCGAGCGCGTCGCCTCGTACACCAGCGTGCCGAGGGCCAGGCCGCCGATCGTCTGGCCCGCGGTATGGGCGGAGGAGGAGAGGAAGAGCGGGGTGAACTCCGGCGTGCGGAACAGGTGGCGGTAGCTGCCCATGGGCGGAGTCTCCGGGCGCCCGCCGTCCGGTGGGTATCGTTTCGCGCACACGCGAAAGCAAGGGGGCGGGGCCGTGGGGTGGTGGCAGGTGAGTGCCGACACGCTCGCCCGTAGTCGCTTCGTCCTCTCCCCCTACGCCGAGACCTTCGCGAGCCTCAAGCTGCTGCACGCCGGTGCCGGTGCGCATCCCGGCGAGCAGGCCTGGCTGCGCGCGCACCTCCCGGCCTACCGGGCCCGGCTCGCGGCCGATCCCGTCACCGCGCTGCTGGTCCGCGCCGGGCTCGGCCGGCACTGGATCGCCGACTTCCTGACGCCGACGCCGTGGGACGGGGAGAGCTTCGCGGAAGCGGTCGCGCGGGTGCGGGCGGCGCCGCCCGGGGCCGTGCGCGGGCATCTGCGGACGTCCCTGGGCTGCCCGCTCCCCGCCGAGCTGGAGCGGGACGATCTCGCCGATCGGGCCGCGCGGCTCGTCGAGTGGGTCTGGCAGGAGGGCGTACTGCCGTACTGGGAGCGCCGGCGGCGGGTGCTGGAGGCCGATGTGGTCGCGCGGACCGCGCAGGTCAGCCGGGGTGGCTGGGCGGCCGTGCTGGACGCGTTGCGACCGGGGCGGACGCGGTGGCTCGGGGAGAGCCGGCTGCAGGTCAATCTGCACGAGTATCCGCCGCGGGAGCTCTCGGGCGCGGAGCTGCTCTTCGTGCCCGTCACACCGCAGACCGGGTGGGTGTCGTGGGAGGAGCCGCGGCGGGAGCGGTACGCCGTCGTCTACCCGTGTGTGGGCGTGCTCGCCGGCGAACGGGGTCGGCCACCCGTGCCCGCCGGTCTCGGCGCGCTGCTCGGGCGGGCGCGCGCCGAGGTGCTGGTGCTGCTGGAGACGCCGATGAGCACGACCCAGGTGGTCGCCGTGACCGGGCAGGGGCTCGGGTCGGCGGGCCGGCATCTGCGGGTGCTGCTGGACGCGGGCCTGGTGGCGCGGCGCCGGGCGGGACGCTCGGTGCTGTACTCCCGGACAGCGGCCGGAGAGGTGCTCATCAGGTCCGCGGGGCAGCACGTAGCATCCGCACCATGACGACCAATGACGCACACGTATCGGTTCTCGACGTCGACATCGACGCCCTCCAGGGCGGCTCCGCCGACCTCAAGCAGTACCTGGGTCAGACCGTGCTCATCGTGAACGTGGCCTCCAAGTGCGGGCTGACCCCGCAGTACGCCGGGCTGGAGCAGCTGCACGAGCGCTACGCGGACCGTGGGTTCACCGTGGTCGGCGTGCCCTGCAACCAGTTCATGGGGCAGGAGCCCGGCACCTCCGCGGAGATCGCCGAGTTCTGCTCGGCGACGTACGGCGTGACCTTCCCGATGACCGAGAAGGTCGAGGTGAACGGGGAGGGCCGGCACCCGCTGTACGAGCGGCTGACCGGCTTCGCCGACAGCGAGGGCCACAGCGGCGACATCCGCTGGAACTTCGAGAAGTTCCTGGTCGGGCGGGACGGCCGGGTCGTCGCGCGGTTCTCGCCGCAGACCGAGCCGGAGGCGGCCGAGCTGGTGGCGGCCGTCGAGGCCCAGCTCGCGGGTTGACCCTGCCCCTGGGGCAGACATCAGTCTCCTGTCACCGGGCGGCAGGCGCCCGGTGACGGAGGATGACGTGGTGACCGACTCCCAGGACGAGGAACTGCTCACCATCGGCGCGTTCGCGGCGCGGGCCCGGCTGTCGGCCAAGGCCATGCGGCTGTACGACCGCCTGGGGCTGCTGGCCCCGGCGTACGTCGACGGGGCCAGCGGCTACCGCTACTACCGCGCCGGACAGGTGGAACGCGCCCGGCTGGTGGCCCTGCTGCGCCGGCTGGACATGCCGCTGGCCCGGATCGCCGAGGTGGTCGAGGCCGAGGGTGTACTGGCCGCCGACCGGCTCACCGCGTACTGGGCGGACGTCGAGGCGCGGGTGGCGGGGCAGCGGACGCTCGCCGAGTACCTCCGTGGACGGTTGTCGGGGAGGAGCTCCGAGATGTACGGAAAGTTCGTGGTCGAGACGGTCGACGTGCCGCGGCAGGTGGTGATCACCGAGTCCCGGCACACGCTGGCGCCTGAGCTGCCGGCCTGGATCGGTGCGTCGCTGGGGCGGTTGGAGGAGGCGGCCCGGGAGTGCGGCGGCGTGGTCGCGGCGCCGTTCGTCGTCTATCACTCCGAGGTGTCGATGGACAGCGACGGGCCGGTCGAGGCGTGCGTGCCGGTCGCCGACGAGGCGGCGGCGCGGGCGTGGGCCGAGGCGGCCGGGCGGGCCCGTCAGGCAGCGGTGCGGGTGGAGCCGGCGCGGCGGCTGGCGTACACCCGGATCACCAAGGCGCAGGTGGCGCATCCGCGGATCCTGGCCGCGTTCGAGGCGGTGGAGGAGTGGATGAGGGAGAAGGGGCTGTCGTACGACGGGCCCTGCCGGGAGGTGTACTTCGCGGACTGGGCCGCGGCCGGGGCCGAGGACCCGGTGTGTGACGTGGCGTTCCCCGTCGGGGAGTCGTAGGACGGGAGGCGTAGGAGGCGTCGGACGTGCGGTGACGGGAAGCGCCCTGGGCAGGACCGAGCCCTCTCGGCTAGGACGGCGAACTGGTCGAGAGGGCTCTTGTGGTCCTGCTGTGTAGTTGTCGTCGGGAGGCGTCAGGGAGGTTCTCTCCTTACGCCTTGACCGAGGCCACGAAGACGCTCCACGCGGTCGCGGGGAACGCGAGGACGGGGCCCTCGGTCACCTTGGAGTCCCGGACGGAGATTGCGGACAGGACAGGGGACTTGATCTCGACGCAAGCGCCGTTGCCCTGGGAGTACGAGGACTTGACCCACGTGTCCGTCGCGCCCTGCTTGATTGCCATTTTCGCTCCGGTAAGCAGTTGCTGAGTTGCTGTGATTGCGCCAACGTTCTTGCTCGATGGCGTGATCGACGCTACTCGCCAACATCGGCGCACGGAGCGGCTATTCACTCGACCGGCTGGCATATTCCAGTGAGGTCTTCCGCTCAGGCCGGGCGACGGTGTATCTTTCCGCGCCCGCGTCCCGGAGTGTTCAGCGGGCGTAGCTCTTCGCCACGTCCGAGAGGAATTCCCGGGTTTGGTCCACATTGAGGGCCTGTGCCCGCAAGTGCTCGTACATCACGCTGTACTTCTGCACGTCGAGCGGCTTCTCCAGGTAGAGGTCACTGGTGACACCCTCGATGTAGACCACGCTGGAGTCCGCGGCGTCCGGGAACTCCAGGATCGCGTACTGCCCGCTCACGCCGGGGTGCGCGCCCATCTGGAACGGGATCAACTGGACAGTGACGTGCGGCAGCTGGGACATCTCCAGCAGATGCTCCAGCTGGTCGATCATCACCTGTTTGTTGCCCACCTCGCGGCGTACGGCCGCCTCGTCCAGCACCGCCCACAGCCGCAACGGGTTCTCGGCGGCGGCAATACGTTCCTGCCGACGCAGTCGCACCTGCACGCGTTTGTCGATGTCGGTCGGCGTCGCCTCCGGCAGGGCGCCCTGGATCAGCGCCTCGGCGTACTGGCGGGTCTGCAGCAGGCCGGGCACTACCTGCGGGTCGTACACCCGAAGGCTCGCCGCGTCGGTCTCCAGGCCGATGTAGACGCTGTAGGGGATGTCGCCGAAGGAGTGCCACCAGCCCTGCTGGCGCGAGTCCTTGGCCATCTGCATCAGCGAGTCGACGATCCGGTGGTCCTCCACCTCGTAGACACCGCACAGGTCGCGGACGTCGCGCTGGCTGATGCTGCGCCGGCCGTTCTCCAGCCGGCTGATCTTCGACTGGGACACCAGCAGCCGCTCGGCGACCTCCTCGGCCGTCATGCCCTTGAGCTCGCGGAGCCGGCGCAGCTCCTGGCCCAGCCGGCGTCGCCTGACGGTGGGATTGACATTGGACGCCACGGGACGTGCACCTCCGGCTGCGTGCCTCGAACTTGCAACTATGCGTATCTGCTGTTGAGCAGACTGCCACCAAGGTCCTGCTTACCGCTGGGAAACAGCGGATATGCGGCGGGAACGCGGCGGGACGCCAGTTCGTACGAGGGTTACGCGAAGTCCCTGGAGACGCGGGCGCGCGGACTGGCCGTCGCGCGGGCACACGGCCGCGCGGGGCGGCCGGGGCCGTGCGTCGTCCCGACGACGGCTCCCACCGCCCCGCGCGGACCGCTGCGGCTCCCGGAACGGGTCTTGGGGACTCGACTGCGGCGCTGACGGTGCGTGGTGATGCCTGGTGCGTTGCCTGGTGGTGCGTGGTGCGTTGCCTGGTGGTGCGTGGTGCGTTGCCTGGTGGTGCGTGGTGCGTTGCCTGGTGGTGCGTGGTGATGCCTGTGGTGCTCGGTAGTACGGCGTGCCGGCGCGCTGCCGTGGGACTGCGGCTCAGTGGGCCACGGCGCGCGCCATCGTGCCGTGGTGCGGCTGCGCCGGGACACCCCGGACCGGTTCCGGCCTGGCTCCGGGGGCGGCCTGACGGCCGGCCGGGGCCGGGGCCGGGCTGCGACGGGGCTGTGCCGCCACGCCGTTCTGAACGTCCATCACGGCGTGCGCCACGAGGCCGCCCATCGGGTCGTGCCTGATCAGGTCCCGCAGCCGGGAGCGGGACGAGCGTCCCTCGTTGCCCGGATACAGGTGCTTGCCGAGACCGACCGCGTGGGCCAGTGCGGCGAGCGCCGCGGTCCGCGGGTCCGGCGGTACGCCGGTGCGGATCGCTGAATCCAGCCGGGCCCTGATCTCCCGGCTGATGGCGTTGTCCGTCGCCTGGTAACGAGTCGTCGGCAATACTCCGCACATCTGTCCGGCCACGGCGTGCACCATGCCGCACCGCTCCAGATGCGAGAGGTAGGTCTGGCGAAGCCCCAATCGTGGCCCGCCGATCCAGTGGACCGCCCGTACGGGGGCGCCGCGTCTGCGCAGCAACTCCAACGCGCAATCCAGTGTCGGATCTCCTGTCGGCCGTGGTACCACCACGGCGATACGATCCCCGTCCGGGGCTATCCGTCCGGCCAGCGCCAGCTCCACTAGCTGTGCTCCGGCCAGACCGAGGTCGAGCGACTGCGGCTGTGCAGTGGTACCCGTGGCCGGGTCCAGTGCCAGCAGCAGAAGCTCTTCCGGAAGTGTTCTGCGGCTCCTGCCCATCCATGCCTCCCCGCGTGGATGAATGACAGGGTGACCCCTCTCACATTGGTCTGTCGAGGGTGCGTGACCTGTTTGTAAGGGAACCAGTAGGTATGTCGTTCTCGTCTTCAGCGTTGGTCAGGTCCGCACACAGGACACTGGTACATGGTTCGGACAGCGCTTCGGGCAGTGCTGTGGGGGCGGTCGTCCGGACGGCGGTTCACGGTTCGGTACGCGCACGGAGGCGTGCGGCGCATGGAGGAGGCATCGGTGGCGGGCGAGTCCCCCGACAGTTCGAAGCAGCGCGAGTCGTCGGCAGAACCGACGTCGGGGAGCGCGAGTCCGGTTCCCGAGGCGAGGAGCGGCGCCACCGCCCGTGACCCACGGCTCGCCGTGGCGCGGGAGTCCGAGAACGGGCGCCCGGACACGGCGACTCGGGTGCTCTCGGTCAAGGAGCGGTCCGAGGAGGCGACACAGGGAGCTGCCGAGGAGACGGCTTCCGAAACGCCTTCCGGGGATGCGGCCTCCGAGGAGCGCGCGGGCCGTGCGGAGCGCGAAGGGGCCGAGGGCGACGCAGGGTCCGGCGACTCGGGCGACGACCGGCTGAGGGCGGCTGTGGCGGCCTGGGTGACCTCCGGCCCGGGCGAGGAGGGCTCCGCCGACGCCTCTGCCGGGAAGGCCGAGGGTGACGGCACCGAGGGCGCGGCGGACGACACGCACGCCGATGCCGAGGAGGCGCGGCGCAGCGCCGAGGCCGACGCCAAGGGCGCGAACGACGGCGCCCAGGACGCCCGTGAGGACGCCGAGGGCGACTCCCAGGACGCGCGACGCGGCACCTCGGACGACGCCGAGGACGCGCCGCACGGCAGCCCGGAGGACACCGACGACGCGCCGCACGACGCTGCGGGCGGCACCACGGACGCGCTCGACGCCGCCAACGGCGCCCGGGACGACGCGAAGGGCGACACCACGCCCACTGCCACCGCGGACGCCAAGGACACCACCGAGGGCGACGCCGGCGACTCCAGGGCTGACGCCGAGGACGCGCAGCACAGCGCCCGGGCGGATGCCGAGGACGCTCCGCACGCCGTCAACCGCGCCCGGGCGGACGCCAACGACGCTCCGCACGGCGCCGACCAAGCCCGGGACGACGCGAAGGGCGGGACCGCGCCCGCCGCCGAGGGCGAGGGCGAGCACGGCGGCTCCAAGGCTGACGCGCCGCACGCCGCCGACCGCGCCCGGGACGACGCGAAGGGCGGGACCGCGCCCGCCGCCGAGGGCGAGGGCGAGCGCGGCGGCTCCAAGGACACGGGCGGTGCCGTCCAGAACCCCCGGGGCGGCTCCCAGGACGAGGCGAAGGGCGATCCGAGGCTCGCAGCCGAGGGCACCGCCGAGGGCGGTCCCCGCACCGACGCCCGGCCCGGCTCCACGCCCGGCGCCAAGGGCGACTCCAAGAGCGCGCCCGGCGACTCCCGTGCCGACGCCCGGCCCGACGCCGAGGGCGACCGCGGCGGCGCCGAGCGCACCCCCGCTGCCGCGCCCGACGCCAAGGACGGTCGCGCCGGTGCCAAGTCCTCCCCCGCCGAAGCTCCCAAGGCCGACGCACCGCCCGGGGACCAGCCCACCGCCGTGTTCCGGGCCGTGAAGCCCGCCGTCGATCAGCCGACGACCATGCTGAAGCTGGGGGATGCCAGGAAGCCCGCTCCGAAGCCCGAGTCGGAGGCCGAGCGGACGAGCAAGTTCGTCGCGCTCAAGCCGCTGGACGACCCGTCGACGCGCAAGCCCCCGCCGGCCGCCGACGCGACGACCGCGCTGCCCAGGGTCCCCTCGGACAGGCCCAAGGCCCCCGCCGACGAGACCGCCTTCGTCCCGCAGGTCGGGCCGGAGCGGACGACGCAGCAGCCGTTGCCGCCGAAGCCGCCGCTGGACCTGCTGGCCGAGCTGACCAACACTCCGCCGCCGCCGCAGACTCCGCTGCGGACGGCCGCGCGGCGGGTCAAGATCTGGACGCCGCTGGTCCTGCTGCTGGTGGTCGCGTTTGCGGTCGCGCAGGCGGTCCGGCCGCTGCCTGCGCCGACGCTGGAGCTCACTGCCAAGGAGTCGTACAGCTTCGAGGGCGACGACGTCGCCCTGCCGTGGCCGAGCGAGGGTCAGGGCGCGATGGATGTCGCCGGCATCGGCACGATGGGCGGCTTCGGCGAGCAGAAGCCCGTCGCCATCGGCTCGGTCGCCAAGGCCATGACGGCGTACGTCATCCTCAAGGAGCACCCGCTGAAGGCCGGCCAGGAGGGACCGGAGATCGAGGTCGACGCGACGGCCGAGAAGGAGGGCGGGTACGACCAGCAGGGCAACGAGTCCACGCTGAACACGGTCAAGAAGGGCGACAAGCTCACCGAGCGGCAGGCCCTCTCGGCCATCATGATCCCGTCCGCCAACAACATCGCGCGGCTGGTGGCGCGTTGGGACTCCGGTTCCGAGGAGGCGTTCGTCAAGAAGATGAACGACACCGCCAAGGAACTCGGCATGACCGACACGACGTACACCGACCCGTCCGGGCTGAAGGAGACCACCGTCTCCACAGCCGCGGACCAGGTGAAGCTCGGCAACGAACTGGTGCGGATCCCGGCCCTGGTGGAGATCACCAAGCTCCCTGAGTGGGTCGACCCGTCCGGTCAGAAGTGGCGCAACTGGAACACCCTCGTGCCCTACGACGGCGCCATCGGCATCAAGACCGGCACCACCAGCGCGGCCGGCGGCAACCTGCTGTTCGCCGCCACCAAGGAGGTCGGCGGTGAGACGGTCACGGTGGTCGGCGCGATCCTCGGCCAGCACACCGCGCCGATCATCGACACGGTGAACGCCGTCAGCAGGACCGCGATGCTCGGCGCCCAGGAAGCCCTGGCCTCGGCGAAGATCCTCAAGAGGGGCGATGTCGTCGGGTACGTCGACGACCGGCTCGGCGGCCGGACGCCGGTCGTCGTCACGCAGGACGTCACCGCGGTCGGCTGGGCCGGCCACAAGGTGGAGCTGTCGTTCACCGCGGACGACGTACCGCACACCGCGAGGACCGGGACCAAGGTGGGCACGCTCACCGTGGGCGACGGCAGCGGCGGCGCGGTCGACGTGCCGGTGGCCCTCCAGTCGGACCTCGCCGAACCGGCCTTCCTGGACAAGCTGACCCGCGTCGCCTGACCGGGCAGCCCTTCACCGCCCCTCGCACCCCGTCGACGGAGCCCTCCCCGGGCAACCGTCGGCGGGGTGCGTGCTAGCGTCACGAAACGGGACAGGGTACCCGCGTACGGGACGGGAGCGGGAACGCCTCGTCACAGGGCCGGGAACGGCCGGGAAACGGGGTATGCGGGGGAGACCAGAAGACGGGACACGGGGAGCGCCACAGGTGGCCACTGCGGAGCCGACACGCACCGACGACACCGGTCCGGACCAGGGAGCCGGTCCGCGAATACGCGTGCCCGCCCGGCCGCCCGGCGGATCGCCGCGCGAACCGCGCGAAGCACGCGAACCGGACTCCCCTCACGAGCCCGACGCGCCGGACGCGCCGCCCGGCGTGACCATACGTGAGCGGCTGAAGCGGCCGGCACGGCATCCCGTCCTCCTCACCACCGTCGTCGCGGGAGTGCTCCACGTCACCTGGTTCTTCACGTTCGCGAACAGCGGAGGGGACCTCGCGGCGCAGGACGCCTGGGCCGAGTTCGTCGGCCGGCACCCGGACTCGGCGTACAACCTCGCCTGGTACGGCGGGATGCACCCGGTCTCGTACAGCGTGGTCTCGCCGTATCTGATGTCGCTGCTCGGGGTGCGGACGACGATGATGATCGCGGGGACGCTCTCCGCGGGGCTGCTGACGCTGATCCTGATGCGCAGCCGGGTGGTGCGGCAGCCGCTGTGGGCCGGGCTCGCGGGGGTGTTCGGGCTGCTGTGCAACGCGGCGTCGGGGCGGGTGACGTTCGGACTCGGCACGCTGTTCGCGCTGGGCGCGGTCGCGGTGGTGTTCTGCTGGCCGTACCGCTGGCGTTACAAGCGGTGGGCGAAGGCCCTGTGCGCGGCGCCGCTCGCCGCCCTCGCCACGATGTCCTCGCCGGTCGCGGGGCTGTTCGTGGGGCTGGTAGCGGTCGCGCTGTTCCTGCAGAAGCGGCGGCCGGGCGCGTGGGCGCTGGGGCTGGCGCCGACCGCGGTGGTGGCGGTGTCGGCGTGGGCGTTCCCGTTCTCCGGCACCCAGCCGATGTCCTTCGGGTCGGCCCTGCTGCCCGTGGTCTACGCGGCGCTCGTCTTCCTGCTGGTCCCGCGCGACTGGACGACGGTCCGCATCACCTCGGCCGTGTACGGCCTGTCGGTGCTGCTGGTGTGGCTGATCAGCTCGCAGATCGGGTCGAACATCACGCGGCTTTCGATGCTGTTCGCGGGGGTGGCGCTGCTGGCCGCGTTGCCGTTCGCGGTGCCGCGTTCGCGCAAGTGGTACGCGATCGCGGTGGCCTTCACCGGGTTCGTCGTCTGGATCGGCTACAAGTCGGTCGACGACGTGGTCCATACGACGCCGCGGGCGTCCTGGGCGCGTGAGCTGGCCCCGCTGGTCAACGAGCTCCAGGAGGTCGCCGCCGGGAAGGGCCGCGTCGAGGTGGTCCCGGCCCGCTCCCACCGCGAGGCCTCCGCGCTCGCCCCGTACGTCAACCTCGCCCGGGGCTGGAACCGGCAGGCGGACATGGAGCGCAACCCGCTCTTCTACGACGACACCCTCAACTCGGCCAACTACCACGAGTGGCTCAAGCGCTGGGCCGTGCACTACGTCGTACTGCCCAAGGACGAGCCGGACGGGGACGGCGGTGAGCGGGAGCGGCAGCTGGTGCAGCGCGGGCTGCCGTATCTGACGCAGGTCTGGGGGGACGCGAACTGGCAGCTGTTCGAGGTGACCGACCCGGCCCCGCTCGCCGATCCGCCGGCCACCGTCGAGCGGGCCGAGCAGGGCGAGATGACGCTGCGGGTGGAACAGCCGGGCCGGGTGCTGATCCGGGTGCCGTACTCGCCGTGGCTGAAGCTGGTCGACACGAAAGGCGAGGGGGTTCAGGCGCCGCAGGAGACGGAGGCCTCCAAGGACCGGCCCGAGGGCACACCGAAGACCTACCGGAACGTGAACGGCTGTCTGATGGAGACCGAGGAGGACGCCGAGGGCGACAAGTGGACGGTGCTGGTCGCGCCGCGCGCGGGGACGTACCGGCTGGCGTCGCCCTACGAACTGCCGCGGGGGACGCCGTGCCCGGAGGAGCTCAGGTGATCAGCGGAGCCGGTCGACGTACCGGTCCGTGCCCGGCACGGTGGGGATGAAGGGGGCGACCAGCTCCGTACGGCCCAGTTCCCGGGGTACGTCGAGGTCGCTGAAGTGCTCCTCCCAGCAGTCCCTCGGGTCCGCCTCCAGGAACCACAGCAGGGTCAGCCGGGTGTCGACGCCCTCGACCTGCTTGACGTAGGTCATGCGGTCGCCGGGCAGCGGCACCGGGCGGAAGACGGTCACCAGGGCGGCCGGGGAGTTCCTGAGCCGCCTGGGGAGGTGGCGGCCGCGCAGCCAGTCCAGCAGTGCGGCGCGCCGCTGTGGCGACTCGGCGTCGACGACCTGGAGGACGAGTCCCGCGTAGGGGTGGTCGAGGGCGTGGAAGTCGCGGGGCCCGGCGGCGCCGTCACGGTAGACGGTCGCCTCGTGGTCCTGGAACGCGGTGAAGACGTGGGTGCGGGCGTGGTGGACGCGGGCGTCGCGGTTGAGGCGCTTGTTGATCGCGACGGTCCACCGCATGTGGTCGGCGTGGCGGCCCTCGGTGATCCAGTACGTGGAGAGGTAGCAGCCGGCGGTGACGGGCTGGGCGATCGCCGACTTCTCGGGGTGGCGCAGGAGTTGCAGGTCGCGGGTGGCGACCCAGCGGCGGCCGGCGTACATCCAGGGCATGGCCATCGCGCCGGCGTAGTAGTGGTCGTCCTCGTACCAGCGGTTGTAGGCGTACTCGTGGCCCGGGTGCGGCTCGACCATGGTGATCAGGGCGTGGCCGGGGTGGACGCCGTAGGGGCCGACGGCGGCCAGCCCGGCGTAGAGGTCGCTGCGGGTCTCTTCGGACATCGAACCTTCCCTCCTCCTGCGCTCCCCCATACTCTGACGCTCCGTCAGATGACATGCCAGACCCAGGGAGGCCCCATGTCGCTGCTCTCCGCAAAGACAGTCGTCGTCTCGGGCGTCGGAGCCGGACTCGGGCACCAGGTCGCGGCGGCCGTCGTCCGGGACGGTGGGAACGCGGTTCTGGGCGCGCGGACCGAGGAGAACCTCGCCAAGAGCGCCGCCGCGATCGACCCGGGCGGGGCGCACACCGCGTACCGCGCGACGGACATCACCGACGAGGGGCAGTGCGCGGCGCTGGCCGGGCTGGCGCGGGAGCGGTTCGGGGGGATCGACGCGGTGGTCCATGTCGCCGCCTGGGACAGCTACTTCGGCGGGCTCCAGGACGCCGACTTCGCCACCTGGCTGTCGGTGCTCGACGTGAACCTGCTGGGCTCGCTGCGGATGACGCGGGCGTGTCTGCCGGGAATGAGGGAGCGCGGCGCCGGGTCGGTGGTGTTCATCGGGACGCAGTCGGCGGTGGCGGCACCGTCGCAGGTGCGGCAGGCGGCGTACGCGGCGTCGAAGGGGGCGCTGACCAGCGCGATGTACTCGCTGGCACGGGAGCTGGGTCCGCACCGGATCCGGGTCAACACCGTGCTCCCGGGCTGGATGTGGGGCCCGCCGGTGCAGGCGTACGTGCGGTTCACGGCGCACACCGAGGGGGTGCCGGAGGAGGAGGTGCTGGCGCGCCTGACGGACCGTATGGCGTTGCCGGAGCCGGCCACGGACGGGGACGTGGCGGACGCGGTGGCGTTCCTCGCCTCGGACCGGGCGCGGGCCGTCACGGGGCAGTCGTTGCTGGTCAACGCGGGGGAGCTGATGCGCTGACCTCTTCACCAGTGTTCAAGTAGATGAACGTAGGTCATCGTGCAGAACTTTTTTGCTTGCTCTTGACCTTCCACTTGCTTGTCGTGCCCGCGTCGACGCACCCACGATGAGCGGGCCGTTCACCAGGCGGATCCCGGAAGGTTGACACATGAACAGTCTCGACTGGGCCGTGCTCATCGGCTACTTCGGCGTGATGGTCGCGATCGGCGTGTGGTCGCACAAACGCGTCGACAACGTCAGCGACTTCTTCACCGCCGGCGGCAAGATGCCGTGGTGGCTGTCCGGTATCTCGCACCACATGTCGGGATACAGCGCGGTGATGTTCACCGGGTACGCGGGGATCGCCTACACGTACGGGGTCACGTCGTTCGTGACGTGGTCCTTCCCCATCGCGCTGGGCATCGCCATCGGGTCGAAGCTGTTCGCTCCCCGGATCAACCGGCTGCGCTCCAGACTCCATGTGGCCTCCCCGCTGGAGTACCTGAAGAACCGTTACGACCTGAAGACGCAGCAGGCTTTGGCCTGGTCCGGGATCCTGCTGAAGATCGTGGACGTGGGCGCCAAGTGGGCCGCGATCGCCACCCTGTTGTCGGTCTTCACCGGCGTCTCCCTGAACCAGGGCATCCTCATCACCGGTGTCGTCACCGGCATCTACTGCACGATCGGCGGACTGTGGGCCGACGCGCTGACCGAGCTGGGGCAGTTCGTGATCCAGCTCCTCGCCGGTGTCGCGATGTTCGTCGCGGTCGTGGTGAAACTCGGCGACTACGGCGGCTTCTTCGGCGTCTGGGACCGGCCGGAGCTGGCCGGCCACGAGAAGCCGCTGGTGGGGCCGTACGGCACGGTGTTCCTGCTGGCGTTCCTGTTCATCAAGCTCTTCGAGTACAACGGCGGCATGCTCAACCAGGCCCAGCGCTACATGGCGACCCCGAACGCCAAGGAGGCCGAGCGGTCGGCACGGCTGTCGGCGGTGCTGTGGCTGGTATGGCCGCTGGTGCTGTTCTTCCCCATGTGGATGTCGCCGCTGCTGGTCGACGCGCAGAAGCCGGACGGCTCCGACTCGTACGCCCTGATGACCGAACAGCTCCTGCCGCACGGCCTGTTGGGCCTGGTCATCGTCGGCTTCTTCTCGCACACGATGGCCATGTGCTCCTCGGACGCGAACGCGATCGCCGCCGTCTTCACCCGGGACGTCGCACCGGTGCTGTCGGCGAAGGCACGCACCTGGTCGGAGCGGTCCGGGCTGATCAGCGCGCGGCTGACGACCGTGGTGTTCCTCGCGCTGTCCATGGCGGTGGCGACGCAGGTGAACTCGCCGACGTTCAAGGACATCATCACCGTGGTCATCAAGTGGGTGGCCGGTCTGATGGGACCGATCGCCATCCCGATGATGCTCGGCCTGCTGCGCCCGTTCCGCCGCTCCGGCCCGACGGCGGCGCTCACCAGCTGGGCGGCGGGGCTGCTGGCCTTCTGGCTGGTCAACTACCCGATCAACTGGAGCGTCGAGGGTGGGGTGCCGCTCCAGTACCAGGTGTCCATCCCGCTGGCGGTGTCGCTGGTCCTGTACATCCTCATCGGCTACCTGAAGCCGGAGGACACACCGGATCGGCTGGCGGTCATCGAGAAGATCAACACGGACGACGACAGCGCGGCGGCGACGGTGCCGGCGCAGGGCGGCGGCGTGGAGGACGGCCTCGGCGCGGGGGTCAAGGACTAGCTGAGCGCACGTCACCCCGGGTACGGCGCAGGGCCCCGCTCCTCCGGGAAGCGGGGCCCTGCGCCGTCTGCCGGCCGGCGTCAGCCGCGCAGCACGCGGCCCTGCTTGTCGGTGCGGTCCTTGCTGGTGAGGAACAGGATGCCGTCGATCAGCGCCCAGAGACCCAGGCCACCGCAGGTGAGCAGCTGCGCCACACCCACGCCGACGGAGCCGACGTAGAAGCGGCCGATGCCGAGGGTGCCGAGGAAGATCTGGAGGATGCCCGCGACGATCTTGGACTTGTCCGAGTACGGGCGGCCGAGCGGGTCGACACCGTACGGGGCGTCGGCGGTGGGGACGGTCATGTGAACTGCTCCTGAGAAGTACGCGAAGGGCCGGAACGGGGAGTTCCGGCAGCAGGAGGCAGCCGTCACCGACCAGGTCCGCATCCTGCGGACGTGTCCTGAATACACCCGCACATGACCTCGTCACGCCCGGCCGTCCCCCCGATGACCAGGAGCATATGGAGACGACCGAGCCCAAAGGGAGTGGCGTGAAGCGATTGTGCCTGTTCCGTGATCAAGACCATCGGGCCTGTTGTCAGCGGACGTTGCGGGCGACCGTCCAGACCACGGCGGCGGTGAGGATCAGCGCCTGGGTCCGCCGGCCGATGCGTGGCCGCCAGTGCCGGCCACGCAGCCCCTCCCGGATCCAGCAGCCCAGCAGCGCGAGCGCGAAGGGTGAGGCGAGCAGCAACGCCCGGTTGTCCAGCCAGGCGGCGTCGAACCGGCCGTGCATCAGGTCGTACACCATGCGGGTGCCGCCGCAGGCGGGGCAGAGCAGCCCCGTGACGAAGTGGAACGGGCACCGCGGCAGGAGTTGCCCCGCCTGGTGCGGGTCGGTGCCGTAGAGGTGGACGGATCCGGCCGCCCCGGCGGCGAGCACGGCGAGCGGAGCCGTGGCCGGATGTCTCGGCAGGAGCCGAAGAAGCTGGCCGCGGCGGGGCGGACGGACCGTCTCAGCCACGCAGGACGCGTCCTTGGGCATCGGTGTGGTCGCCGGTCAGCAGGAGGATCGCGTCGATCAGCGCCCAGATGCCCAGTCCGCCGCAGGTGAACAACTGGCCCAGAGCCATGCCCACATGGCCTGTGTAGAAGCGTCCGACACCGAAGCAGCCCAGGACGAACTGGAGCACGCCCGCGACGATCTTCGACTTGTCGGAGTACGGGCGTCCGTAAGGGTCGTAGCCGTAGGGCGCGTTGGGGTCACCGGTGTAGGTGCCGGGCGGGACGGGACCGGCATAGCCGGGCTGCTGCTGGTACTGGTGGGGATAGCCGTACGGGCCGGGCTGGCCGCCCGGGTAGGGCCCCGAGCCGGGGTAGCCGTACCCGGACGGCGGGGGCTGAGGCGGCTGCTGCGGCTGCTGCGGCTGCTGCGGCTGTTCGGACACGTGAGGATTCTCCCGTTGGTGATCGCATAAAAGGCAAGTGAGATGAACGAAGGTCATCTTGCAGGAGTGAACCGCCGGGAGGAAAGCCGCGCCCGCGGGTCAGGACCTCGGATAGCGGGCCAGCCAGGCCGGGGACGCGGTGGCCGGGGTGTGGAGGGCCGGGCCCTGGGTCATTTCCATGGCGAAGTCGTCGGCCAGTTCGAGGATCGTGGCGCGGCCCTCCAACTCGGCCAGCCAGGCCGGGGGCAGGGCGGTCTCGCCGTGCAGGGCGCCGAGGAGGCCGCCGGTGAGGGAGGCCGTCGCGGCGGAGGGGCCGTCGTGGTTGGCGGCGAGGCGCAGGCCGTGGCGTACGTCCTCGCCCACCAGGGCGCAGTAGACGGCGGCGGAGACAAGCCGGTCGGCGGTGCCGTCACCGGCCAGGTCGGCGACGCGGTCCGGTGTCGGGATGCCCTGCCGTACGGCGCCCAGCGCATGCTGGAGGGCGGCGGAGACCGGCTGGTGGCCGGGCCGGGCGGCGAGCAGCGCCAGCGCCCGCTGCACGGCGCCGTCGAGGCTCTCGCCGCGCGCCAGGGTGTGCACGATGGCGGCGTACGCGCCCGCCGCGAGGTAGGCGGTGGGGTGACCGTGGGTCTGGGCGGCGCACTCCACGGCGAGCTGGACGACGAGTTGCGGCTCCCAGCCGACGAGCAGCCCGAAGGGCGCGGAGCGGGCGGCGGCCTCGGGGCCGGTCTCGCCGGGGTTCTTGGGGGCCTCCAGCGTGCCCATGATCTCGTCGCCGAGTCCGAGCAGCAGGATGCGGGCGGGGTCCCGGCGGGCATACAGCCACTCCTCGCGGGCCAGCCATCCGTCGTCCTTGCGGCGCTCGTCCGGGCCCCAGTCGCGCTGGGTGGCGGCCCAGCGCAGGTACGCCCGGTGCAGGTCGGTCGGCGGGTGCCAGGCGCCGGTGTCGCGGCGGACCTGGGCGCGGATCAGCCCGTCGACGGAGAAGAGGGCGACCTGGGTGAGGTGGGTGACGGCGCCGCGTCTGCCGTAGGCCGGGGCGAGGTCCACGACGCCCTCCGGGCCGTGCGCCGCCCGGATGCCGTCGATGTCCAGCCGGTCGACGGGCGCGCCCAGCGCGTCCCCCACGGCGGCACCGAGCAGCGTCCCGCGCACCCGGCTACGGAAGTCCTGCTGCTCGGCACGACCCCACACGGCGCCCGCTGTCGCATCCACCAGACCTCCCCAGGGCACCGTCCGTACGTACGACAGCTCAGCACTGTATGCGACGGGGAACGGTCCGTTCAGGGGGCGGATCGGTATGCGGGATCTGCTGGAAGTGGTCGTGATTGGTCGCTTATGAGCCGTACCGCGTCACATTGCGGCTGCGAGCACAGCCCTGCCTCGGCCTCCGCCGCATCGCGGATCACCCTGATCCCGGCGATCGCCTCGGACGGGTCCCGGTCTCCGGTGTCCACGAGTCGCTCCCGCTCCCGCAGGCGCTCAGCCCGCACCGGTTGGCGTTCCATCGCGACGAACACCGCCCAGGAGTGCACGAACGCGCGCAGAGGCGCCAGGCTCCGGGTCTGCTGGGCGCGTTGGTCGTGGCCTCGGAAAGGTGCTGCGTGAGGGCGGGAAGCCGGCTCGGGGCAATGCGGGCGACCGCGCGCCGCAGCGCGTCCGGGGTCAGCTCGGCAGGGAAATCGGCGGACCGGTTACCGGCATCTCCTACGCCGCCTCTCGAGCGGGGTGGCGGCAGTCGCGGCAGCGGCCCGGGGTGGGTGAGCGGAAGGCTCGGTCGCAGCCGTCGCAGGTCTGGAGGGGGGCCGGATGGGCAGGTGGCCGGTCGGGCTCGAAGGGGGTGACGGCGGGAGGCAGCAGAGCCGTGAGGCGGTGGGCCAGGAACCCCGCGGGGTGGCGTACGCCTTCCCGGGGCAGTCCGGCCGCGAGGGTTCGTTGTACGTCGTCGGGGGTGACACCCCGCTCCAGCCAGGTGACGACGGCGGGGATGAGACGGCGTAGGTCGCGTTCGGCGAGGTGGAGGCGGGGGTCGCGGGCGTGTAAGCCGGCCAGTACGGCCCGGGCGGTGCGGTGGGCGGGCAGGTCAGGTGCGGGCGGGGCCGGATGTTCCGGCTCCTTCGGGTCCGGGGTCTGCGCGGGGCGCGGTGCGGGCGCGATGGCGCGGGACGCGTGCTTGCGGGGCTTGTTGTACGAGGTCGTGCGCGTGATGATCCGGCCCGACGGCAGGCGCTCCTTGGTGCGCGACAGGTACCCGTGCTTCTCCAGCTCCCGCAGTGCCGAGGCGATCCGCGTCTCGCCCTCGGGGAACTTGGCCGCCAGGACCTTGATGCCGACCAGGGCTCCGTCCGGCAGCGACTGGATGTGGGTGGCCAGACCGATCGCCGTCAGCGAGAGGTCGGGGTGCTGGGCCAGATGATTTCCGACGACGGTGAACTCCTCGTCGTGGCGTGCTTCCACGTGGGCGACTCCGAGGTGGGAACGGACGGATCGGGGGCGCGCGTGCGCGCTAAGGTGCTTCTCAGTCATCGGGAAGGCTCTTCTTCCTGGGTGATCAGGCCCTCGTCCGGGATGGCAGTCCCGGCGGGGGCCGATTCGTTGTGCGGGGTCTGGTGAAGTCGACGGTGCCCGACCAACTCGGCGCGCCGCCAGTCGAACTGGTGGTGATCACCCGAACAGGTGACCAGGGGTGCGGTTGATGACGGGCTGGGTGGGGCGGGGTGGGTTCTTTCCCTGGTTCTTTGTCTTTGGCGTCGGGCCCGACCGGGTCACAGGTCACCTCGATCCGGGGGCATTTCGGCCCATACGGTCTTGCCGCCGGCCGGTGCCTGGTCGACGCCCCAGCGGTCCGCGTACGCCGCGACGATCAGGAGGCCCCGTCCCGACTCCGCGCACTCCGCGCCCGCTTCCTGGATGTGCGGGAGCCGGACACCCCGGGCGTCGGTCACCTCGACGCGCAGGGTGCCGTCCTCGTACAGCCTCAGCGCCAGCCTGAAGTCGCGGCCCAGGACCCGACCGTGCGTCACGGCGTTCGCGGCCAGCTCGGCGACGACGTGGGCGGAGCCGTCCAAGTACGTGCCCCACTCCTCCAGTTGTCGCTCCGTCAGCAGGCGGGCGAGGCGTGCGCCCCTGCGGGTGGCGGACAACAGGACCGTGAAGTGGTGGGTGAGGCTGACGACTTGCGGGGGGAATTTCTGGCTCATGTCACCCAGCGTGGTCATCCGCTCCTACTCTGAACAGCAACGGCCTCAGTACGTTCCGTGACTGTCCGGACGCTGAGCGGTGTCGTACGGCTCGTACAGAGGGAGGGGAAGACGCGTGGAGGACGAGGAGGCCGCGGCCGTTCTCAGGGCGGTCGGCCGGCAGATCAAGGTGTGGCGCGAGGCCGCCGGGATGAGGCAGGCGGAGTTCGGGGCCGCGATCGGGTACGGGGAGGAAATGGTCTCGTCCGTGGAGCGGGCGCGGCGGATTCCCAAGCCCGACTTCCTGGACAAGGCCGATGAGGTGCTTGGGGCGGAGGGGAAGATCTCCGCGATGAAGGAGGACGTCGAGAAGGCCCGGTATCCGAAGAACGTCCGGGACTTGACGAAGCTGGAGGGCGAGGCTGTCGAGCTAGGGGCGTACACCACCCAGCACATCCATGGCCTGTTGCAGACGCCGGACTACGCACAGGCGGTGTACGAGTTGCGGCGGCCGGCCTACGCGGAGGACGAGATCGAACGCCATGTTGCCGCGCGCATGGCTCGGAAGGCCGTCTTCGAACGAACGCCCCGACCGCTGGTCACATTTGTCCAGGAAGAGGTGACGCTACGTCGGCCGACCGGCGGCACAATGGTGTTGCGAAATCAGCTCGAACATTTGCTGGAGATGGGCCAGTTGCGGCACGTCTCGATCCAGGTGATGCCCACGGACCGTGAGGATCACTCAGGCCTGAGCGGGCCGTTCCGGCTGCTGAAACTGCAGGACGGCAAAACAGTGGGGCACTTGGAGGTCCAGTTGCACAGCCGAGTGATCAGCGACCCTCGGGAAGTCCAGGTCCTGGAGATGCGCTATGGAATGATCCGGGCGCAGGCTCTCTCGCCCCGGGAGTCGCTCGCCTTCGTCGAAAAAGTGCTGGGAGAAGTGACATGACCACCGCCCCACTGGAGTGGTTCAAGAGCAGCTACAGCAGCGCCGACGGCCCCGACTGCGTCGAGGTCGCCATATCCCACCCCGCCATCCACGTCCGCGACTCCAAGGACCCGCGCCGCACCCCCCTCACCTTCGGGCCGCAGGCCTGGAGCGACTTCGTGGAGCGCACTCGTTAGCTTGGGCATGCCCCGACGCTGGTAGAGAATAGGCATGTCCACAACCACCTCAGGCACCACCAGACGCACCCTCCCCCTGGCCGCCACGGTCCTCACCGGCACCCTGGCCCTCTACATCGCCTTCGTCGCCTTCGGGAACATCACGGACTTCGGCACCAATCAGGACTTCGTCCGGCATGTTCTCGCCATGGACACCACGTTCAAGGACGACGACCTGATGTGGCGGGCCGTCACGGACACCGCGCTCCAGGACGCGGCGTACGTCGCGATCATCGTGTGGGAGACCGTCGCCGCGCTCGTCCTCGTCGCCGGTACCTGGGTCTGGGCCCGCGGCCCGCACCCGCTGGCGCGGCGGATATCGACGTACGGGCTGCTGATGGTGATGCTGCTGTTCGGCGCCGGGTTCCTCGCGATCGGCGGTGAGTGGTTCGCGATGTGGCAGTCGCAGGACTGGAACGGGCTGGACGCCGCGACCCGGATCTTCCTGGTCAGCGGTGTCGTCCTGCTGGTGAACCACCTGCCCATGGGCCAGGCCGACCCCACTACTTGACGACCGTGACCTTCGTCCCCGCCGTCCCGAACGTCCACAGTGCCGAGCTGTCCGCCGACTTCATGCGGATACCGCCGGTCTGTGTGCCGGACGCGGCCGGCGGGGGCGAGGAGCCGTCCACCGCGGCGGAGAAGGCGATGTTGACGCCGGACTTCGCGGCGAAATAGACGATGTGCTCGATCTCCACGCCGTCCGAGCCCGTGGTGGCGTCCGTCCGGGTCCCGACCGTGTACGTGCCGGGGTCGGGGTCGACCGTGCCGGGCCACACCGTGAACGTGCGGCGGGGGCTGTCACTGGCGTCGACCAGCCACACCCGCCGCTCCCCCAGCGCGTAGACGATCCGCCGGCCGGTCCCGGAGCCGTCGGGTACGACCGGCGGGGCCGGCTTGCTGGGCTTGGGCTTGGCGCTGACGGACGCCGAGGGGCTGGGCCGGGCCGCCGCGGCCGTGGGGCGCTGCCCCTGCCCGGCCTGCACGGCCAGCACGACGACCGCCGCGATCGCCCCCGCGGTCAGGCCGGACACCCAGGCCCAGGAGGGAAGCCGTCGGGCAGGCACGGGCACGCATCTCCTCAGTCTCCGACCCCCGACACACCGAGGGTCGGATCATCGTACTGTGCGTGCCTGAACGCCCCTCCCTCAGTCCAGCACCGGCAGCAGCTCCGGCAGGTGGCCGTCGGAGGCCGCCGCCGCCCGCTGCCGCTCCTCGGGGACCTCGCCGTACAGAGTGGTGCGGGGACGGGCCGGACGGCCCGCCGCCTCGGCCACCGCCACCAGGTCGCGCACCGACTTGTAGGAGCCGTAGGACGAGCCCGCCATGCGGGAGATCGTCTCCTCCATGAGGGTGCCGCCCAGGTCGTTGGCGCCGGAGCGGAGCATCTCCGCCGCACCCTCCGCGCCCAGTTTGACCCAACTTGTCTGGATGTTCGGGATGTGGGGGTGGAGGAGCAGCCTCGCCATCGCCGTCACCGCCCGGTTGTCCCGCACCGAGGGGCCGGGGCGGGCGATGCCCGCCAGGTACACCGGGGCGTTCGTGTGGATGAAGGGGAGCGTGACGAACTCCGTGAAGCCGCCCGTCCGCTGCTGGATGCCGGCCAGCGTGCGCAAGTGGCCCAGCCAGTGGCGGGGCTGGTCCACGTGGCCGTACATCATCGTGGACGAGGAGCGGATGCCCAGTTCGTGGGCCGTGGTGACGACCTCGATCCAGGTCGCCGTGGGCAGCTTGCCCTTGGTCAGGATCCAGCGGACCTCGTCGTCCAGGATCTCCGCCGCCGTACCGGGGATGGAGTCCAGGCCCGCCTCCTTGGCGGCGGTCAGCCACTCCCGGACGGACATCCCCGTCCGGCTCGCGCCGTTCACCACCTCCATCGGCGAGAAGGCGTGCACGTGCATGCCGGGGACGCGCTCCTTGACCGCCTTCGCGATGTCGAAGTACGCCGTCCCGGGCAGGTCCGGGTGGATGCCGCCCTGCATGCAGACCTCCACCGCGCCCACGTCCCAGGCCTGCTGGGCGCGGTCCGCCACCTGGTCCAGGGACAGCGTGTACGCGTCGGCGTCCGTGCGGCGCTGCGCGAAGGCGCAGAAGCGGCAGCCGGTGTAACAGACGTTGGTGAAGTTGATGTTGCGGGTGACGATGTACGTCACGTCGTCGCCGTTCACCGACTTGCGCACGTCGTCGGCGATGCGGGTCAGGGCGTCCAGCGCCGGGCCGTCCGCGTGCAGCAGCGCCAGCGCCTCCTCGTCCGTCAGGCGCGTCGGGTCGTCCGCCGCCGTCCTCAGCGCCGCGCGCACGTCCGTGTCGATGCGCTCCGGCACCATGCCGGGGGCGGCCGCCTCGCGCAGGGCGCCCCAGTCGCCGTACACCTCGTCGAAGTCGTCGCGGCGGTCCGAGGTGCGGCCCTCGGTGTCGATCGTGGTGTGCAGGTCCGTACGGCCGGACGAGACGAACGCCTCGTCCGGCTCCTGCCAGGGCAGCCCCTCGGGCAGCGCCCCGGCACGCGCGAGGCCCGTCTCCGGGTCGGCGAGGGCCGCGACATGCGGGCGCAGGCGCGGGTCCAGCCAGGGCTCGCCGCGGCGCACGAACTCCGGGTAGACACAGAGGCGTTCGCGCAGTTCGAAACCGGCCGCCGCCGACTTCTCTGCCAGCTCCTCGATCTGCGGCCAAGGGCGCTCGGGGTTGACATGGTCGATGGTCAGCGGGGAGACGCCGCCCCAGTCGTCGATGCCGGCGCCGATCAGCCGCTCGTACTCCGCGTCCACCAGGTTGGGCGGGGCCTGGAGGCAGGCCGACGGGCCCATGATGTGCCGGGCCACCGCCACCGTCGCGACCAGTTCGTCCAGTTCGGCGTCCGGCATGCCGCGCATCGCCGTGTCCGGCTTGGCGCGGAAGTTCTGGATGATCAGTTCCTGGATGCCGTGGTAGGCCCGGGAGACGCGGCGGAGCGCGAAGAGGGACTCGGCGCGCTCCTCGTAGCTCTCGCCGATGCCGATGAGGACGCCGGAGGTGAAGGGGACCGAGGAGCGGCCCGCGTCCTCCAGCACCCGAAGCCGTACGGCGGGTTCCTTGTCCGGGGAGCCGTGGTGCGGGCCGCCGGGCTCCGACCAGAGGCGCTCGGCCGTCGTCTCCAGCATCATGCCCATGCTCGGCGCCACGGGCTTCAGACGCTGGAAGTCCGTCCAGGTCATGACGCCCGGGTTGAGGTGGGGCAGCAGGCCCGTCTCCTCCAGGACGCGGATGGAGATGGCGCGGACGTAGGCGATCGTGTCGTCGTAGCCGTGCGCGTCGAGCCACTCGCGCGCCTCGGGCCAGCGGTCCTCGGGCTTGTCGCCGAGGGTGATGAGGGCTTCCTTGCAGCCGAGGGCCGCGCCCTTGCGGGCGATGTCGAGGACCTCGTCCGGCGACATGAACATCCCGTGCCCGGCGCGGCGCAGCTTGCCGGGCACGGTGACGAACGTGCAGTAGTGGCACTTGTCCCGGCACAGCCGGGTCAGGGGGATGAAGACGCTCTTCGAGTACGTGATGACGCCGGGTCGGCCGGCCGCTTCCAGTCCCGCGTCCCGCACCCGGGCGGCGGACGCGGCGAGGTCGTCGAGGGCCTCGCCGCGGGCCTGGAGCAGTACGGCCGCTTCGGTGACGTCGAGGGCGACGCCGTCACGGGCGCGTTTGAGGGCGCGACGCAGGGAGTTCTCGGTGGGGCCGGTTCCGGAGGTCGCGGAAGTCGTCATTCTTCGAGCATACGGTCGAGCTGATCAGTGCCCGGCGGTCACGCCAGGAAGCCGCCGTACCCGTCCAGCGCCCGCAGCACCTCCGCCTCACCGGCCGGCGGCAACTGCACGACGACCTCCTCGATGCCCAGCTCCGCGTAGTGCGCGAGCTTGCCCGGGGTGGCGGAGACGGCGTACGGGACGACCTGGAGGGCGGACGGGTCGCGGCCCGCGTCGGACCAGGCGGCGCGCAGCCGGGGCAGCGACTCGGACAGGCCGCGCCCGCCGATCGGCAGCCAGCCGTCGGCGTACTCGCAGATGTGCGTGAACAGCTTCGGGCCCGCGGCGCCGCCGACGAGCGTGCGGGGGCCCACGACCGGGCCGCGCGGCTTCTGCACGGGCTTGGGGTGCGCGTGGCTGGCGCGCACGCTGCCGAACTCGCCCTCGTAGCCGACCGGTTGCTCCGACCACAGGGCGTGCATCAACGCCATCCGGTCCCGGACCAGTTCGCGTCGCGTCCGCCACTCGACGCCGTGGTCGGCGGCCTCCTCGACGTTCCAGCCGTAGCCGAGGCCCAGCGTGAAGCGGCCGCCGGAGAGGTGGTCCAGGGTCGCGATCTGCTTGGCCAGGTCGATCGGGTCGTGCTGGGCGACCAGCGTGATACCGGTGCCGAGGCCGAGGTGCTCGGTGACGGCGGCGGCCTGGCCGAGGGCGACGAAGGGATCGAGGGTCCGGCCGTACTCGGGCGGCAGGTCGCCGCCCGCCGGATACGGAGTGGTCCGCTCGACCGGGATGTGGGTGTGCTCGGGCAGATACAGCCCGGCGAAGCCCCGCTGCTCCAGCTCACGGGCGAGCCGGGTCGGGGCGATGGTCTCGTCCGTGAGGAAGATGGTGACGGAGATGCGCATGCCCCATCTCTACCCGGGGAACGTCCATCTGTCCATACCGACTGGTCGGGATCACGCTTGGTACAAGGTGTTCCGGAGTTCACGCCGGGCGCCCATGCTGGTCGACATGTGTGACGACGACGCAGGGATCGGAAGACGCACGCTGTTCGTGACGGGGACCGCCGCCGCGCTTACGCTCTCGGGTGTGAGCTTCGCGGCGGGCGCCGGCCGGCAGCAGACGAAGACCGTGCGGGGCACCCTCCCGCCCGGTTCACCCGACTTCGTGTACGTGCCGGTGGACATCCCCGCCGGAGTACGGGAGCTCAAGGTCGCCTACACCTACGACCGCCCCTCGGTCCCCGCCGGCACGGCGGGCAACGCCCTCGACATCGGCATCTTCGACGAGCGCGGCACCGACCTGGGCGGCCAGGGCTTTCGGGGCTGGTCGGGCGGGGCGCGCACGGAGTTCTTCCTCCGGGCCGACGAGGCGACCCCCGGCTACCTCCCGGGCCCGGTGCGGCGCGGCACGTGGCACATCGCGCTGGGCCCCTACACGGTGGCGCCGCAGGGGCTGACGTACGAGATCACGATCACGCTGACGTACGGCGAGCCCGGTGATGGGCCGAACGTGGTGTACCCGCCGGAGCGGGCCAGGGGGCGGGGCCGGGACTGGTACCGGGGCGACTGCCATCTGCACTCCTGGCACTCCGACGGCCGCCGCACACCCGCCGAGATCGGGGCGCTGGCGCGGGCGGCCGGGCTGGACTTCGTCAACAGCTCGGAGCACAACACCCACTCCGGGCACGCACACTGGGCCGACGTCGCGGGCGAGGACCTGCTGGTGATGCTGGGCGAGGAGATCACCACCCGCAACGGCCACGTGGTCGCGCTCGGCACCGACCCCGGCGCCTTCGTCGACTGGCGCTACCGGGCCCGCGACAACCGCTACGGCCGGTTCGCCCGCCAGGTCCGCAAGGCCGGCGGCCTGGTCGTCCCGGCCCACCCGCACTCCAACTGCATCGGATGCAACTGGAAGTTCGGCTTCGGCGAGGCGGACGCGATCGAGGTGTGGAACGGCCCCTGGACGCCCGACGACGAGATGGCGCTGGCCGACTGGGACAGCATGCTGGTCGCGTCCGCGCGCGCGGAGGGGCGGGAGGCCGGGCGGGACTGGATCCCGGCGATGGGCAGCAGCGACGCCCACCGGGACCCGGACGTCGTCGGCCACCCGCAGACCGTCGTCCTCGCCGACGACCTGACCCGCGAGGCCGTCCAGGAGGGCATCCGCGCGGGCCGCTCCTACGTCGCCGAGTCCCGGAACGTGTCCCTGTCCTTCACGGCGTCCGGCGGGCGGGCCCGGCACGCGGGCATCGGCCAGCGGTTGAAGGTCGACCGGGAGACGCCGGTGACGGTACGCCTGGAGGTGAGCGGGGCGCCGCGGTGCGTGGTCCGCTTCGTCACCGACCAGGGCGCGCTGCACACCAGCGCCCCGCTGCCGGTGTCCGGCGCGGGCGTCGTGGAGTGGCGCACCACGCCCTCGTACGCGGCGTACGTCCGCGCCGAACTGCGCCACGAGACGGCTCTCGGCCCGCTGCCGGGCGCAATGGCGGCGTTCACGAACCCGATCTTCCTGGGCCGCGCGTGAGGTGACCTACAGGGCCAGGTCCGCGACGACGGCCAGGTGGTCGGAGGGCCAGACGCCGTCCACCGGGCCGTCGCCCGCGCGCCGGACCGAGCGGACGTGGCCGAGTCCGTCCGGGCCGGGCGGGCCGACGTGGACGTAGTCGATGCGGGCGCCGGGCGTGTGGCCGGCTGCCACGTAGGGGTTCGCCGGATCCCAGGTGTGGGACGGGGCGGCGGGGTCGGCGTACTCCCAGGCGTCGAGCAGGACTTGGCGGGGGACTGCCGGGGCGGTGCGGTAGCCGCCGAAGAGGCGGATCTCGTCCGAGTCGGGCCAGGCGTTGAAGTCGCCGGTGACGACCGGCGGGTACGGGGTGCCGCCCCGGTGCTCGGCGACGAACTCGGCGAGCGCGCCGACCTGGCGGCAGCGGGTGGCCGACGCGTGCAGCTGCGAGGTGAGATGGGTGGTGAAGAAGGGCACGTTGTACGAAGGTGTGGCCAGGCGGGCGTAGAGGGCCAGGCGGCCGTCGTCGACCTCCGTGGGCGCCGGGAGGGGGAGGACGGCCTGTTCGGTGATCGGCCAGCGGCTGAGGACGGCGTTGCCTATGCCGACCGTGGGATCGCCGATGCGTCGCTGCCAGCGCTCGGGGGCGTGCGAGGGGGCCCAGGTCCAGTGCAGACCCAGTTCGCCGGCCAGCCACTCGGCGAGGTTCTCGCCGCCGACCTCCCACACCTCCTGAAGGCCCACCACGTCGGGACGCAGCTCGCGCAGCGCGCCGAGGATCGCCTTCTGCCGCTGTGCCCAGGGCCCGAACCGCCACCACAGGTTCCAGGTCACGACCCGCATGCCCACCGTCCTCGTCGCGCCGCGTTGCGAGGACCATTGAAGCAACACCCGCGCCGTCACGACACAGGAGTCGCCACACCGATGAGCCGCATCGACGACCTCAGATTCCGCGTCGCCACGACCTTCCAGCGCCGCGTCCTCAACCCCGTCCTGCGCCGGGTCCCCCTCCAGACCCTGCTGGAGACCACCGGCCGTGTCTCCGGTCTCCCCCGCCGCACCCCGGTGGGCGGGCGCCGCGTCGGCGACTCCTTCTGGCTGGTCTCCGAATTCGGCGACCGCTCCCAGTACGTCCGCAACATCCGCGCCGACCCGAGGGTGCGGGTGCGGCTCGGCGGACGGTGGCACGAGGGGAGCGCCCACCTGCTGCCGGACGACGATCCGAAGGCCCGGCTGCGGGACCTGCCGATGATGAACAGCTCGGCGGTGCGGGCCATCGGCACGAACCTGCTGACGGTGCGGGTGGACCTGGGGGACGGCGAGGCCCGCCCCTGACGGCCGTTCGGGCGAGGCGGGCGCGTGGCGTGCCGGGGCCCGGTGACCCAAGTCGTACTTTCCCGTCGTATGAAGGACGTTTCCGGAGACTGCGCGCCCACGCCCACCCGTCGCACCGCACTCGCCGGGCTGGTCGGCGGAGCCGGCGCCGTACTGGCCGCCGGGTGCACCCCGACCGGCGCGAGCGCGCCCGCGGCCCGCGCCACCAGCACCGCCTCCGCCACGGCGGGCGGGCCCACCCCGGGCGTGATGACGCTGTTCGACGATCCGGGGTTCAACTTCAGCGGGCTGATGGCGCTCGGCGGGTCCGGCCAGGGCGCCGGTGAGGTCGGCGAGGTGCTCACCGCCGTCAACTCCATCAACAAGGCGGGCCTGTCCGCGCAGTCCTTCGTCAGCACCTTCAAGAAGCTCGGCGACCAGCTCATGGCGGCGCCCGTGGGCGGCAGGCCCGACGACCAGACCACCCGGTGGCGCGCGCTGCGGGCCGCGCAGTACTACGGCCAGGCGCTGTTCTTCGTCCTCGGCTCGGACGACCCGGGCAGCGAGGAGCGGATGTACCAGGCCGGACGTGGGGCCTGGGACAAGTTCTGCGGCCTGTGCGACCCGGCGCCGGTCACCGCGAACGTCCCGTACGGGAGGACGCCGCTGCCCGTGTGGTTCTTCCGGCCGGACACGTCCGTGCGGCGCCGCCCCACGGTGATCCTCACGAACGGCAGCGACGGGCAGAACGTCGACATGTGGACGTACGGCGTCCGGGCCGCCCTGGAACGCGGCTGGAACGCCCTCGTCCACGACGGGCCCGGCCAGGGACAGCTGCTCTTCGTGGACCAGGTGGTCTTCACCCCGACCTGGGAGAAGGTCGTCGGCCCGCTCGTCGACTGGCTGACCGCCCGTTCCGACGTGGACCCGGACAGGATCGCCCTGACCGGGCTGAGCATGGCGGGCGACCTGGCGCCCCGGGCCGCGGCCTACGAGAGCCGGCTCGCCGCCGTGGTGGCGATGCCCGGCTGCCTGACGCCCTGGCTGGGCTTCCCCCCGGAGGTCCGGGAGATCCTCACCCCGGACAAGGCCGAGACCAACAACATCTGGAACAAGGAGGTCGTCCCCGAACTGCCCGCGGCCGACGCCGCGACGCTGAGGAAGCGCTTCGAGCCCTTCTCCGTGCAGGCGATGCTCGACGCCCGCCAGGGCAGGATGTTCACCGACTTCCACACGCCCGCCAAGCGCATCGAGGCGCTGGACATCACGGACGTCGTGGGCCGGATCAAGATGCCCACGCTGGTCCTGGACTACGAGGGCGAGCAGTTCTACCCCGGCCAGGCCCGCCAGATGTTCGACAAGCTGACCTCGCCCAAGGACTACGTCAAGCTCACCGCGGCCACCGGAGCGCAGCTGCACTGCTCCCCGATGGCACCGCAGCAGCACTGCGAGGTCGTCTTCGACTGGCTGGACGAGACGCTGCCGGCCAGCTGATTTCCCGGCCCCTCACCCCGGCCACACGATCGCCTGCACCTCGCTGTAGGCGTGCAGGGCGTACGAGCCGACGTCGCGGCCCACGCCGCTGCGCTTGAAACCGCCGAACGGCGCCTCCATGTTGCGCCCGACCGTGTTGACGCCGACGCCGCCGGCCCGCAGACGGCGGGCCACCCGGAAGGCGCGGGCCACGTCGCCGGACCAGACGTAGTCGATGAGGCCGTAGTCGCTGTCGTTGGCCAGGGCCACGCCCTCGTCCTCGTCGTCGAAGGGGACGACGACGACCACCGGGCCGAAGATCTCCTCGCGGGCCACCCGCATGTCGTTGGTGCAGTCCGCGAGAAGTGTCGGCGCGACGTAGAAGCCGGTGTCCAGGGATGGCCGTTCGCCTCCGGTGACGACCACCGCGCCCTCCTTGCGGCCGAGTTCGACGTACGACTCCACGCGGTCCCGGTGCGCCGCCGAGATCAGCGGGCCGACCACGGTGTCCCGCTCCCGGGGGTCGCCGACCTTCAGACGGCCCGCGTAGGCGGCCAGCTGCTCGACCAGGCGGTCGTACACACCCCGCTGGGCCAGCACCCGGGTCGGTGCCGTGCAGATCTGGCCGCTGTAGAAGGAGAACGTCGTGCCGATGCCGGCCACCGCCGAGGCGAGGTCCGCGTCGTCGAACACGACCGCCGCGCCCTTGCCGCCCAGCTCCATCAACTGGCGCTTCATGGAGCGCCCGCACACCTCGGCGATGCGCTGCCCGACCGCCGTGGAGCCGGTGAAGCTCACCATGTCGACGTCGGCGGACTCGACGGCCGCCTCGCCGACCCCGGCCGACCGGCCGGAGACGACGTTGACGACGCCCCTGGGCGCACCGGCGGTCTGCAGCGCCTCCGCCATCCGGTACACGGAGAGCGGGTCCTGCGGGGCCGGCTTCACCACCACCGTGTTGCCCATGGCCAGGGCGGGGGCCACCTTGCCGGCCGTGTTCGCCCAGGGGTTGTTGTAGGAGGTGACGCAGGTGACGACACCGACGGGCTGGCGCACGGCCAGCGCGCCCATCACACCGGCCTTCCCCTCCCCCACTGCCCTGAAGGCGTGGGAGGCGCCCCCACCGGCCTCGTTGATCTGCGGCGCGATCGGCCACTCGGCCGGCTCGATCCGCGCGTACCGGCGGAAGCGGGCGGCGGCGACCCCGACCTGCATACGCCGCGCCGTGACCGTGGTCGCCCCGGTCTCCGCACGGGCCAGCTCCGCGTACGGCTCCAGGTGGCCCGCGATGATGTCGGCCGCCCGGGAGAGGATCGCCGCCCGCTCCTCGGGTGCCGTGCGCGACCACGGCCCGAAGGCCTCGCGGGCGGCGGCGCAGGCCGAGCGCACCTGCTCGCGCGATGCCTCCGGCGCCCACCCGACGGTCTCCTCGGTCGCCGGGTCGGTCACCTCGTAGGCGCCGCCGTCCGGCTCGACCCACGCCCCGTCGATGAACAGCCGCCGGCTCACCGGGTGCTCACCGTGCGGGTGTCCCGCCCCGACCGCAGCACCCGCCCCGGCACCGCCCCGCTCACCACGTCGTCGCGGATCGCCTCGACGCCGTTGACCCAGACCGCCCGCACGCCGATCGCCCGGGAGTCGAGCCGGGGGCTGTCGCCCGGCAGGTCGTGCACCAGGGTGGCCGTTCCCGCGTCGACGCGCTCCGGGTCGAACAGGACGAGGTCGGCGTGGAAGCCCTCCTGGATCCGGCCCCGGTCCCTCAGCCCGAAGAGCCGGGCCGGATCGTCGGTCAGCATCTTCACCGCCTGCTCCAGGCCCACCAGCTTCCGCCCCCGCAGACAGTCCCCGAGGAAGCGCGTGGTGTACGGCGCGCCGCACATGCGGTCCAGGTGCGCGCCCGCGTCGGAGCCGCCGAGCAGGACGTCCTCGTGCTGCCAGGTCTCGGCGCGCAGCGCCCAGGACGCGGCGTCGTTGTCGGTGGGCATGGGCCACAGGACCGTGCGCAGGTCGTCGTTGGCGCAGATCTCGACCAGGCAGGCGAAGGGTTCCTGACCGCGTTCGGCGGCGATGTCACGCACCACCCGGCCCGACACCCCGGCGTTCTCCGCGCTGTACGTGTCACCGACGACGTACCGGCCGAAGTCCGTCAGCCGCCGGAAGACGCCCGCCTCCTTCGACGCCGCCCGCTCCAGCATCCCCTCCCGTACGGCGGGATCCCGCAGCCGCCGGATCCGCTCGGGCACGGGCAGGCCGAGGATCTCGCCCCAGCCCGGGATGAGGTTGAGCGCGCAGAAGGTGCCCAGTGACATGTTCATCGGCGTGAGGATCGGCATCGTCAGCGCCACGACCCGGCCGCCCGCCTTGCGGGCCCGCTCGCTCGCCAGCAACTGCCGGGGCACCCGCTGCGGGACGGACGCGTCGATCGTCAGGACGTTCCAGTTCAGCGGGCGTCCGGCCGCCGCGCTCATCTCCACGAACAGGTCGATCTCGGCGTCGCTGAACTGGTCCAGGCAGCCCGCGACGATCGCCTCGATCTGCGTCCCCTCGCGCTCGCCGACCGCGCGGGAGAGGGCCAGCAGCTCGGCGGGCCCGGCGTGCCGCGAGGCGACCGGCTGCCCGTCGCCGTCCGAGTGGGTGGACGACTGGGTGGTGGACAGCCCCCAGGCCCCGGCGTCCATGGCGTCGTGCAGCAGCCGCACCATGGCGGCGAGCTGCTCCTCGGTCGGCCGGCCGCCCACGGCGTCCGGCCCCATCACGTACCGGCGCAGGGCGCAGTGCCCCACCATGAAACCGGCGTTGACCGCGATCCGCCCCTCCAGGGCGTCCAGGTACTCCCCGAACCCGTGCCAGCTCCAGGGCGCGCCCTCCTCCAGCGCGACCAGCGACATCCCCTCGACCTTGGACATCATCCGGCGCGTGTAGTCGGCGTCCTCGGGCCGGTCCGGATGGAGCGGCGCGAGCGTGAACCCGCAGTTCCCGCCGGCGACGGTGGTGACCCCGTGGTTGAGCGAGGGCGTCGCGTACGGGTCCCAGAACAGCTGGGCGTCGTAGTGGGTGTGCGGGTCCACGAACCCGGGCGCGAGGACGAGCCCGGTGGCGTCCTCGGTGGTACGGGCCGCTTCGGCGAGGTGGCCGACGACGGCTATCCGGCCGTCCCGGATGCCGACGTCGGCGGTGCGGGCGGGCGCGCCGGTTCCGTCCACGACGGACGCGCCCCTGATGACGTGATCAAGCATGACGCTCCTCCTGCAACTCCGGGGCGATGAGGCACCTGAGGGGCGCGGGGAACCGCGCGAACGGCCACGACGCACCCGCACCCCGAAACGACGCTCAGACCCCCTGCCGGAACCGGGACGTCCTGTGCACCGGATCCGTGTCGATCTTCGGAATCACGTGCTCCCCGATCAGCCGGATCGTCTGCAGGGTCTCCTGCTTCGGCACCCCCACCGGCAACCCGAAGCTCAGCTGGTCCGCGCCCGCCTGCTCCCACCGCTTGCACTGCCGCAGCACCTCGTCCGGATCGCCGCAGATCAGCAGCTCCTCCTCGATGAGCACCTCCACGAACTCCGCCGTGTACTCGGGCAGCGTCTGCGGCCACACCGGGAACCCCTCGGGCCGCGGGAAGGTGTCGTGGTACCGGAACACCAGCGAGGGCAGGTAGTGCAGCCCACCGTTCACGGCGATCCGTATCGCCTCGTCATGCGTCGGCGCGCAGATCGCGGTGGTCGTCACCATCACGTTGTCGTTGACGAAGTCCCCGATCGGCTCCGCGTCCACGACCGCCGTCTTGTACTGCTCCAGCACCCACTCCATGTCGGCCACCTTCTGCACGCTGAAGCCCAGCACCCCGAGCCCCTTGCGCGCCGCCATGGCGTACGACGGCGGCGAGCCGGCCGCGTACCACATCGCGGGGTGGGACTTCCCGTACGGCTTGGGCAGCACCTTGCGGGGCGGCAGCGACCAGTGCTTGCCCTGGAAGCCGGCGTACTCGTCCTGGAGCCACATCTTGGGGAACTCGGCGATCGTCTCCTCCCAGATCTCCTTCGTGTAGTTCATGTCGGTGATGCCGGGGAGGAACCCTAGGATCTCGTGCGAACCCGCGCCCCGGCCGCTGCCGAACTCGAAGCGGTTGCCGCTGAGGTGGTCGAGCATGGCGACCTTCTCGGCGACCTTGACCGGGTGGTTGACCTGGGCGAGCGGGTTGAAGATGCCCGAGCCCAGGTGGATGCGCTCGGTCGCGTGCGCGAGGTAGCCGAGGAACACGTCGTTGGCGGAGAGGTGCGAGTACTCCTCCAGGAAGTGGTGCTCGGACGCCCAGGCGTACTTGAAGCCGGACCGGTCCGCCTCGATGACGTACTCGGTCTCCTCCATCAGCGCCTTGTGCTCGGCGAGCGGGTCGGTCTCGGCGCGCTTGCCCACGTATCCCTGTACAAAGAGCCCGAATTCCACGGAGGTTCACCGTCCTCTGCTTCTGACGCATCGTCAGGTCGTCGTGCGGCCGACTGTGGCACCACCTGTGTGCACCGTCAATAGCTGACGGTCCATCAGATGATGGTGACCCCGGCCAGCCAGCCGCCGTCGATCACGAACGGCTGGCCGGTGATGTAGGAGGAGTCGTCGCAGCTGAGGAACAGGGCCAGCCGGGCCACCTCCTCGGGCCGCCCGACCCGGCCGAGCGGCACCAGCTTGCGGTACAGACCGTCCAGGGCCCGGCGCGTCTCCTCGGGGTCGGCGCCGGGATCCAGCGCGGCCGGATTGGACATCGCCGTGTCGACCGCGCCGGGACACACGGCGTTCACGCGGATCCGGCGATGGGCCAGCTCCAGCGCGGCGACGCGGGTGAGGCCGAGGACGGCGTGCTTGGTCGCCGCGTACGTGCCGACGGCGGCCATGCCGGTCATCCCCGTGTACGACGCGGTGTTCACGATCGTGCCGCCGTCCGCCATCTCCGGGGCGACGGCCCGGATGCCGAGGAAGCAGCCGACCTGGTTGACCTGCACGACCTGCATGAACTCGGTTAGCGGCGTGTCCACCAGGGCGTTGAAGCGCAGGATGCCGGCGTTGTTCACGAGGCCGTCGATCCGTCCGTACGTCTCCTTGGCGGCGGCGACGGCGGCGGACCACTGGTCCTCGCGGCCCACGTCGAGATGGACGTAGCGCGCGCCGATCTCCTTGGCGAGGGCCTCGCCCTGGTCGTCGAGGACGTCGGTGACGACGACGTCGGCACCCTCCTCCCGGAACAGCCGGGCCTCCTGCTCCCCCTGCCCCCGCGCCGCACCGGTGACGATCACGACACGTCCGTCCAGTTTGCCCATATCTCACTCCTGGGTCAGCAGCGGGCCGATGTCCCGCCCGAACGCCGCGATCTGGTCCTCGAGTTCGGTGCGGCTCCGGCTGCGGAACCGCACCTGGATCTGGTGCACGCCCATCGCCGGGAACTCACGCAGCGACTCGGCGAGGGCCTCGGGCGGGCCACTGAGGGTGCGCCGGCCGACGTCCCAGTCGGGGCGGCCCACGTACAGCGGCTCGGCGATCGCGCCGACGGTGAGCGGCGTGTCGACGCCGGCCTGGGCGCGCAGCCGCCGCAGCGTGGCGATCTGACCGGGCAGCCGGTCACGGGGGTCGCCCTGCGGCAGCCAGCCGTCACCCTTGAGCGCGGCCCGGCGCACCGCCGCCGGGGACGATCCGCCCACCCATAGAGGGACGTGCCGCTGGGCGGGCCGGGGCAGCTGCCCGAGTCCCTCGAAGTCGTGGAGCTTTCCGTGGTGGACGGGGAACTCCTCCGGCCCGAGCGCGGCCCGCAGCGCGTCGATGGTCTCGTCCAGCACGGCCCCGCGCTGGGTGAAGTCCACCCCGAGCGTCTCGAACTCCTCCCGTACGTGACCGGCGCCGACGCCGAGGATCAGCCGCCCCCCGCTGAGATGGTCGAGGGTGGCGTACTGCTTGGCGGTGAGCAGGGGGTGGCGCAGGCCCACGACGGCGACATGGGACAGGAGCCGGACGCGATCGGTGACGGCGGCCAGGTGGGCGAGGGTGGCCACGGGGTCGTACCAGACCGTGCTCATCGCGGGGGCGAGACGGCGCGGGACGCCGACGTGGTCGCAGCAGGCGACGTAGCCGAACCCGGCGCGGTCGGCGGCGCGGGCGACGGCCACGAGGTCGTCCCGTCCCGCGCCGGCCTCCCAGGGTTCGGCATAGAGGGTGCTCTGGGACTGGACCGGGAGCTGGATGCCGTACTCCGGAGCGGTGCCGCCGCCGTCCGAGCCGGTCACCGCTTCGCCCCGGGCCACAGTCCGTCCTCCGTCAGCCCGAGCAGTTCGATCGCGTTGCCGCGCACGATCCGCTCGACCACGTCCGCGTCCAGATGCCCCATCTGGGCCTCGCCGACCTCCCTGGACTTCGGCCAGGTCGAGTCGGAGTGGGGGTAGTCCGTCTCGTAGAGCACGTTGCCGACGCCGATGGAGTCGAGGTTGCGCAGCCCGAAGGCGTCGTCGAAGAAGCAGCCGTGGACGTGCTCGGCGAACAGCTCGGACGGCGGCCGGTGGACCTTGTCGGCGACGCCGCCCCAGCCCCGGTTCTCCTCCCAGACCACGTCGGCGCGCTCCAGGATGTACGGGATCCACCCGATCTGGCCCTCCGCGTACATGACCTTGAGGTGGGGAAAGCGCTCGAACTTGCCGCTCATCAGCCAGTCGACCATCGAGAAGCAGCAGTTGGCGAAGGTGATGGTGGAGCCGACGGCGGGCGGTGCGTCGGCCGAGGTGGAAGGCATGCGGCTGCTGGAGCCGATGTGCATCGCGACGACCGTGCCGGTCTCGTCGCATGCGGCGAGGAAGGGGTCCCAGTCGTCGGTGTGGACGGAGGGCAGGCCGAGATGCGGAGGTATCTCGGAGAACGCCACGGCGCGGACGCCCCGGGCGGCGTTTCGGCGGACCTCCGCCGCGGCCAGCTCGGCGTCCCACAGCGGGATGATGGTGAGCGGTACGAGCCGCCCCCGGGCCGACGGCCCGCACCACTCCTCGACCATCCAGTCGTTGTAGGCCTGGACGCACAGCAGGCCGAGCTCGTGGTCCTTCGCCTCGGTGAAGGTCTGGCCGCAGAAGCGCGGGAAGGTCGGGAAGCAGAGGGCGGACTGGACGTGGTTGACGTCCATGTCGGCGAGGCGGGCGGGGACGTCGTACGAGCCCTGGCGCATCTGCTCGTAGGTGATGATCTCCAGCTTGATCTCGTCCCTGCTGTAGCCCACGGCGGTGTCGAGGCGGGTCAGGGGCCGGTGCAGGTCCTCGTAGATCCACCAGTCGCCGATCGGGCCGTCGTCGCCGGGCCGACCCATGACGGGCTTGAAGCGGCCGCCGAGGAAGCTCATCTCCTTCAGCGGGGCCCGGGCTATGCGGGGGCCGGTGTCGGCGTACTTCTTCGGGAGGCGGTCCTGCCAGACGTTTGGGGGTTCGACGGTGTGGTCGTCCACGGAGATGATCTGCGGGAATCCAGTGTCCATGGGGGCACGGTAGCGCTGATCTGACGGATCGTCAGCTATCTGGTGGGTGACGGGGGTGTATCTCGGACGCCCCTTCGTGCTCAGGTCAGTGCGGAAGTGTGCGAAGAGGGTGTGTGGGGCTTGTGGGATCCCGTGCGCCCCGCTGTGACCGCGGTCTCGGGCGGCTGACGCATCCGCCCGAGCAAGGCAAACTGACAGCATTGCTCATGTTGTCTAGGGGGACGGCTATGGACGGGGTGCCGGCACAGAGGCGTCCGGGCGGAGCGGGAGAGCCCGTCACGCTGCGCTTCGGTGTGCTCGGACCGGTACGTGCCTGGCGCGGCGGCGACCCGCTCGCCACGGGTTCCCCGCAGCAACGCGCCCTGCTGGCAGCGCTGCTGCTGCGCGAGGGCCGTACGGCGACCGCGGCGCAGCTGATCGACGCGCTGTGGGGCGAGGAGCCGCCCTCGCAGGCGCTGGCGGCGGTGCGGACGTACGCCTCGCGGCTGCGGAAGGCGCTGGACCCCGACGTGCTGGTCAGCGAGTCCGGCGGCTACGCGATCCGCTCGGTCGGGGACGGCGCGCTGGACCTGGCGGTCGCCCAGGACCTCGCGGCCGAGGCCGAGAAGGCGCGCGGCGCGGGGGAGCTGGGCCGGGCGCGCGAGTTGCTGGCCCGGGCGCTGGGCCAGTGGGACGGGGAGGCGCTGGCGGGCGTGCCGGGGCCGTACGCCGACGCGCAGCGCGTACGGCTGGAGGAGTGGCGGCTGCAACTCCTCGAATCCCGTCTGGACATGGACCTGGAGCAGGGCTGCCACGCGGAGGCCGTCTCCGAGCTGACCGCGCTGACGGCGGCGCACCCGCTGCGCGAGCGGCTGCGGGAACTGCTGATGCTGGCGCTGTACCGGTCGGGCCGGCAGGCGGAGGCGCTCGCGGTCTATGCCGACACGCGGCGCCTGCTCGCGGACGAGCTGGGCGTCGACCCCCGGGCGGGACTGCGGGAGTTGCAGCAGCGGATCCTGACGGCCGACCCGGGGCTCGCGGAGCCGTCGGCGCCCGTCGCCGAGCCGCCCGCCGCCCCGGTGCGCCCGGCGCAGCTGCCCGCGACCGTGCCCGACTTCACGGGCCGCGCGTCGTTCGTGGCCGAGCTGAGCGAGGTGCTGGCCTCGGCGGGCGGCCGGGTGATGGCCGTGTCGGCGCTGGCCGGGATCGGCGGGGTCGGCAAGACCACGCTGGCGGTCCATGTGGCGCACCAGGCGCGGTCGGCGTTCCCCGGCGGGCAGTTGTACGTCGACCTCCAGGGCGCCGGTTCGCGGGCCGCGGAGCCGGAGACGGTGCTCGGCTCGTTCCTGCGCGCCCTCGGCACACCCGACGCGGCGATCCCGGACTCCCTGGAGGAGCGCGCGGCGCTGTACCGGTCGGTGCTGGACGGCCGCCGGGTCCTGGTGCTTCTGGACAACGCCCGCGACGCCGCCCAGGTACGGCCGCTGCTGCCCGGCACGGACGGGTGCGCGGCGCTGGTGACCTCCCGGGCGCGGATGGTGGACCTGGCCGGGGCGCACCTGATCGACCTGGACGTGATGTCGCCCGAGGAGGCGCTGTCGCTGTTCACGAAGATCGTGGGCGAGGAGCGGGTCGCCGCCGAACGGGAGGCGGCGCTGGACGTCGTCGCCGCGTGCGGCTTCCTGCCGCTCGCGATCCGCATCGCCGCGTCCCGCCTCGCGGCCCGCCGCACCTGGACGGTCTCGGTCCTCGCGGTCAAACTCGCCGACGAACGCCGGCGGCTGGACGAACTCCAGGCCGGCGACCTGGCGGTGAAGGCGACCTTCGAGCTGGGCTACGGGCAGCTGGAGCCCGCCCAGGCACGGGCGTTCCGGCTGCTGGGCCTCGCCGACGGGCCGGACATCTCGCTGGCCGGGGCGGCGGCGGTGCTGGACCTGGCGGCCGAGGACGCCGAGGACCTGCTGGAGTCCCTCGTGGACATGTCGCTGCTCGAATCGGCGGCACCCGGCCGCTACCGCTTCCACGACCTCGTACGGCTCTACGCGCGCGCGTGCGCCGAACGGGACGAGCACCTGCCCAGCGAGCGGGAGGCGGCGATGTCGCGGTTGCTGGACTTCTACCTGGCCACCGCCGCCGGGGTCTACGCGATGGAGCGGCCGGGCGACCGGCTGGTGGACCACCTGGAAGTGACGAAGTACCCGGGACTGTCCTTCTCCGACCGGCACGCCGCCCAGGACTGGCTCTACGCCGAGGCGGGCGCCCTGCTGTCCTGCGTGCGCCGGTCCGTGGGCGACGGGCGGCTGCGGCGGGCGGTCGACCTGCTGTGGGCGGCCAAGGACCTGGCGGAGTCCGGGGCCAACGCACGCGAGTACGAGATCGCCGCCAACGCGGCGCTGGAGCGCGCACACGCCGCCCGGGACGCGTGGGCGGCCGGGCGCGCGCTGACCACGCTCACCGACGTCCACATGGTCGCCGGACGCTTCGACCAGGCCGACGCGGCGGCCGTCGAGGCCCTGCGCATGGCGCGCGACGCGTCCGACCCGGTGGCCAGCTGCTGGGCCCCCAACACCCGCGGCATCATCGCGATCTACCAGAACCGCCACGCCGAGGGCGAACTGCACCTCAACGCGGCGATCGACAACTTCCGCGCCAACGGCAACCGGCCGGGCGAGGCCAGCGCCCTGTGCAACCTGTCCCGGATCCACCTCGCCACCGGGCGGGTCGACAGCGCCATCGCCCTCGCCCAGCAGGGCATCGACATCTACGACGGGATGGGCAACGCGCTGCGAGGGGCCAACGGCCGCTACGCGCTGGGGCTGGCGCTCACCCGCAGCGGCGAGTTGCGGCTGGCGGCGGAGAGCCTGAGGGAGGCGCTGGAGACCTTCCGGGACAGCCGCCAGCGCCTCTGGGAGGGCATGACCCTCTTCCGCCTCGCCGAGGTGGACCTCGCGGCCCGGCGCCCGGCCAAGGCGGCGTCCAACGCGGAGATGGCGCTGACCGTGCTGCGCGGCATCGGCGGCGAATGGCGCCGCGGCCTGGTGCTCACCGCCCTCGGCCGCGCCCTGAACGGCATCGGCCAGACGGGCCGCGCCCAGGTCTGCTGGCGGGAGGCGCTCGGCATCTACGAGGACCTGGACGCCCCGGAGGCGGACGAGGTGCGCGGGTTGCTGACACCGGCGGCGGTGGCTTGAGGCGTCGCGGGGAGCGGGGCGTTCAGCGAACGTTTATCGGCGTCCTGCATGCTCGCTCATGTCGTTCTCCGCAGGCGGAGGTTGCGGAGCGACGCCGAGGCCGTGAGGTTAGTCTGATCGGCCGATCGACGCCCGGACGGCGGCCCGCGGGGGAGTCGCTGTTCCGGGCGTCGGACCTCTGGCCTGAGAAATGAACCGGGAGTTGACCGTCATGAGCGAGAAGAAGAGCGAGCCCGTCGTCGAGCCGTTGGACCAGCACGCCACCGGTGAAGAGCTGACGACGCAGGACCAGCACGCCACGGGCGGTGAGGCCATACTCCTGGACCAGCACGCGACCGGTGGCGAACTGACGACGCAGGACCAGCACGCGACCGGCGGCGAGGCCAAGCCGCTGGACCAGCACGCGACGAGCGAGCCGGCCAACTAAGCCAACCCGACGGGGTACGGCCGCGGCGGCGGGGAGGGGAGCCGCCGCGGCCGAGTCATGTCCAGAAAGCCTCGCACGGCACACAGATGACGTCCCGTCACTTGCGCCCCCGGAGGTTCATGTTCCGATCCCCGGACCGCGCCGAGAGTTCAGAGATCCTTTCGGTCGGCGCGGTGTGAAGAAGCTGTTGCGATGTCAATCATCTTGTCATGAACCTGTAGCCCGACAGGCGGGCAACAGCCTCATGGAGGTGTGGGAATGCACCGCAGACTCGCGACCGCTCTCGCCACCGCGACCCTCTCCCTGGTCACCGTCGTCGCCACCGCGACGACCGCCGGGGCCGCTCCGGCCGACAAGCCCCAGGTCCTGTCCAGCTGGACGCAGACCAGCGCGTCCAGCTACAACGCCTGGACCGCCGCGCGCGCGAACCAGGGCGCCTGGGCCGCGTACGGCTTCGACTGGTCGACCGACTACTGCTCCACCTCGCCGGACAACCCCTTCGGCTTCCCCTTCTCCACGTCCTGCGCCCGTCACGACTTCGGCTACCGCAACTACAAGGCCGCCGGCTCCTTCAGCGCCAACAAGGACCGCCTCGACAGCGCCTTCTACGAGGACCTGAAGCGGGTCTGCAACGGCTACAGCGGCGCCACCAAGACCGCCTGCAACAGCACCGCCTGGACGTACTACCAGGCCGTCCGCGCCTTCGGCTGACCTGGTCCGCAGCGGGGCGCCACGCCGCCCACGGCGCCCCGCTCCGGTCCCTCCGGCTCCCCACCGAGCCCCGAGTACCGCCCGTCGGCGCCGACTCCCCCGGCCGGGGAGGCGCGGTGACGGCGGTGGCTTACGAGCCCAGGCTGCACGAGATCGTCGAGGACAACCGCAGTCAGCGGATCGGCGAGGTGATGGGCTTCGAGGGGCCGTACGTCCAACTGCGGCCCCCCGGCGGGGGTGTGGAGTGGGACGCGAGCCCCGAAGACCTGAAGCCGGTCAGGACCAGCGACGGTCTCAGCGCTGCGGTCGCGGCCGTCAACGCCCGTTCGAGGCGCGAGTTGCCATGACGGCGCGCACCCGCCACCCCACCGGCCTCGACCTCGCGGGACGGCGACGCCGGACCGCCCGGCCCCCAGGAGCCGGAGGCCATCGCACTCCGTCTACGCGGGCAGCTCACCGGCGTCGTCCGCGAGGTCGAGGCCGCCGTGCCGGCCGCGCCGGAGGACGCCAAGGTGCGGATCGCCGCGCACGCAGGCCTCCGTGAGGCACGGCGCCTCCTGGCGGTGACAAGCTCCGCCCTCGGCCCCTGGCCGGAATCGCCCACCTGCGGCAGCTGGCCCGGTCGGTGGAGGAACTCCGCCGCCACCACGCGGCCCTGAGCGGCGGACCGGTCACCAAGCAGCGGTGGAGCCCGGTCCAACTGGCCTTCCGGCGCCGGTCCGTCCACGGGGCGACGTGCCGCGACCGCAGGACCGACGACCGCCACTGCGACCGAGGCCGGCGACTGGGGGAGCACTGGAACCAGCTCCGCCGCGACCCCGGTGCCGTCCACCGTCCATCGCCGTGACCCTCGACACGGCCTGCGCGTCAGTGATCTGAACCCTGCTCGGCCGTGCCGTCCGGGCCGGTCCCCGCCGTCGTGTGGAGGATGTCGCGGGCCTGTTCCGCCGCGCGGGCCGTGCTCTCCGAGACGTAGTCCAAGAAGCGGGCGATGTTCTCCAGGCGCATGGCGGCCGGGGTGCCGGGGCCGAGGACGCCGGCGCCCTGTCGCGCGGTCTCGACGACCTGGGCGATGGCGCGGGCGCTCGCCATCATCGACTCGTACCAGACGGCGTCGTCGACGACGTACCGCTCGCGGCGGCGTTCGTCGCGTTCCCGGCGGATGAAGCCCTGGCCGTCGAGGAACGCGACCGCCTTCGAGATGGACGCCGGGCTGACCTGGAGGCGCTGGACGAGTTCGGACGCGGTGAGGCTGCCCTCGTCGGTGGTCGTGAGGCAGGCCATGACCCGGGACATCATCGCGGGCATGCCCGACTGCGTGAACACGGAGGTGAGCAGCTCCTCGTACGCCCGCACGGCCTCGGCGTCGCGACCGTGCGCCTGCGGGGGCGCCTGCGTACCCCGGGGCGCGCTCTGCCTGCGGCGCTGGGTGCGGCGTTCGGTGGCGCGGTGGGCGAGGTCGGCGCGGTAGCCGGTGGGCCCGCCGTTGCGCATCACCTCGCGCGTGATCGTCGAGGTGGGGCGGTCGAGGCGTCTGGCGATCTCCGCGTAGGCGAGGCCGTCGGCCAGTCCCAGCGCGATCTGCTGACGTTCCTGTTGGGTGAGTCTGCCTCCCGGCATCCCGGTCTCCTTCGTGGCGCGTGAGGTCCCCAGCATAGCGTTCACCTTTATTTCATTGCAACGCACAGGGGAGCGTCGTTGCGTTAAGTTCAGGGTCATTGCAATGAAATTGCGTCACTGAGCTGCCATTATCGCTTCTCAGTGCAACGAAGACGTTGCCGGATCAGTGAATGCAACGTAGCGTTCACGACATCGGAAACGGCGGGCCGACGGAAGGCCCGCGACGCAGATGAAGGAGAGCACCATGCAGAAGTTCCACACCCCCGCCCCGGTCTCCGTCGTCCTCGACATCCCCGCCGGACACATCCGGTTCATCGCCGCCGACCGGGCCGACACCACCGTCGAGGTCCTCCCCGCGGACGCCGGCAAGAGCCGCGACGTGAAGGCGGCCGAGCAGACGGAGGTCGCCTACGGCGACGGTGTCCTGCGGATCGAGGTGCCTGCGGCGAAGAACCGGATCCTCGGCGCCTCCGGAACCGTCGAGGTGACGGTCCAGCTGCCGGCCGGCTCCCGGATCGAGGCGAAGGCCGCCGCCGCCGAGTTCCGGGGCGTCGGACGGCTCGGCGACGTCGCCTTCGAGGGCGCGCAGGGCTCGGTCAAGCTCGACGAGGCCGCACAGGCCCGCCTCACCCTCCTCGCCGGCGACATCTCGGTCGGCCGGCTCGGCGGGCCGGGCGAGATCAGCACCCAGAAGGGCGACATCCGGATCGCCGAAGCCATGCGCGGCACCGTCACGCTGCGCACCGAGCACGGCGACATCTCGGTCGGCGCCGCCCAGGGGGTCTCCGCCTCCCTGGACGCCGGCACCAGCCACGGCCGGATCAGCAACACGCTCAAGAACAGCGACGGCGCCGACGCCGGCCTGACCCTCCACGCGACCACCGCCTACGGCGACGTCACCGCCCGCAGCCTGTGAAGAAGGAGTTCCTCTCATGACCGACCTGGCCATCGCGGCGAACGGGCTGCGCAAGTCCTACGGCGACAAGACCGTCCTCGACGGCATCGACCTGGCCGTCCCGGAAGGCACGATCTTCTCCCTGCTCGGCCCGAACGGCGCCGGCAAGACCACCGCCGTGAAGATCCTCTCCACCCTCGTCTCCCCCGACCCCGCCGGCGGCCGGATCAGCGTCGGGGGCCACGACCTCGGCGCCGAACCGCAGGCCGTGCGGGCGGCGATCGGCGTCACCGGGCAGTTCTCCGCCGTCGACGGGCTGATCACCGGCGAGGAGAACATGCTCCTGATGGCCGACCTGCACCACCTCTCCAGGCGCGAAGGGCGGCGCGTGGCCGCCGAGTTGCTGGAGCGGTTCGACCTCACCGAGGCCGCGAGGAAGCCGGCCTCCACCTACTCCGGCGGCATGAAGCGCCGCCTCGACATCGCCATGACGCTGGTCGGCGACCCGCGGATCATCTTCCTCGACGAGCCGACCACCGGACTGGACCCACGCTCGCGGCACACCATGTGGGGCATCATCCGGGAGCTGGTCACCGGCGGCGTCACCGTCTTCCTCACCACCCAGTACCTCCAGGAGGCCGACGAACTCGCCGACCGCATCGCCGTCCTCGACGACGGGAAGATCGCGGCCGAGGGCACCGCCGAGGAGCTCAAGCGGATCGTCCCCGGCGGACACGTCCGGCTCCGCTTCACCGACCCCGCCGCCTACCAGGGCGCCGCCTCGGCACTGCGCCCGGCCACCCGGGACGACGAGGCGCTGACCCTCCAGATCCCCAGCGACGGCAGCCAGCGCGAACTGCGCTCCCTGCTCGACCGGCTGGACGCCGCCGGCGTCGAGGCGGACGAGCTGACCGTGCACACCCCCGACCTCGACGACGTCTTCTTCGCCCTGACCGGCGGCGCCGTCGTCCCCCACCAGTCCACGGAGGCCGCCCGATGAGTTCCCCCCTGGCACCCACCCGCCCGACCCGGATCTCCCTCGCCCTGCGCGACTCCTCCACCATGCTGCGCCGCAACCTCCTGCACGCCCGGCGCTACCCGTCGATGACCCTGAACCTGCTGCTCACGCCGATCATGCTGCTGCTGCTCTTCGTCTACATCTTCGGCGACACCATGAGCGCGGGCATCGGCGGAGGCGGTCCGGACCGCTCCGAGTACATCGCCTTCGTGGTCCCGGGCCTGCTGCTGATGACCATCGGCAGCACCACGATCGGCACCGCCGTCTCCGTCTCCAACGACATGACCGAGGGCATCATCGCCCGCTTCCGCACCATGGCGATCCACCGCGGATCGGTGCTCGTCGGGCACGTCGTCGGCAGCGTGCTCCAGTCGGTCGCCAGCGTGGTCCTCGTCGGCGCCGTCGCCGTGGCCATCGGCTTCCGCTCCACCGACGCGACCGTCCTGGAGTGGCTCGCGGCGTTCGGACTGCTCGTGCTCTTCGCCACGGCGCTCACCTGGATCGCCGTCGGCATGGGCCTGGTCAGCCCGAACGCCGAGGCGGCCGGCAACAACGCGATGCCCCTGATCCTGCTGCCGCTCCTGTCCAGCACCTTCGTCCCGCTGGACGCGATGCCGGGCTGGTTCCAGCCGGTCGCCGAGTACCAGCCGTTCACCCCGGCCATCGAGACCCTGCGCGGCCTGCTGCTGGGCACCGGGATCGGCCACAACGGATGGCTGGCCCTGGCCTGGTGCCTGGGCCTCGCGACACTCGGCTACTTCTGGTCGACCTCCAAGTTCGACGACGACCCGAAGTAACCGCCGTGGCGAGGCGGGCCGTCCTCCCGCGACGCGTCCCACCCGAGGGCGGCGTACACCGACACCCGTCGGCGTACGCCGCCCCGTTCGTGTGGGGGACGGGCATCGGCCTAGGCGCCCACGCCCCCATCCCGCAGCCGGTTCTTCACCACCTTGCCGCTCGCGTTGCGCGGCAGCGCGCCCACGAACTCCACCTCGCGGGGCACCTTGTAGTTCGCCATCTCCCGTCGCGCCCAGGCGATCAGGTCGTCCGCCGTCAGCACGGCCCCGGCCCGCAGGACCACGTACGCCTTCCCGACCTCGCCGAGCCGGGTGTCCGGTACGCCGATCACCGCCACGTCGGCCACCTCCGGGTGCAGGCCGAGCAGTTGCTCGATCTCCGCCGGGTACGCGTTGAAGCCGCCGACGATGAACATGTCCTTGATGCGGTCCGTGATGCGCAGGTTGCCCGCGTCGTCCAGCACGCCCACGTCACCCGTGCGCAGCCAGCCGTCGGGGGTGAGCACCTCGTCCGTGGCCGGCCCGTCGTCGTAGTAGCCCCGCATGACGTTGAAGCCGCGGACCAGCACCTCGCCGGGGGTGCCGAGGGGCGCGTCGACGCGTACCTCCGTGCCGGGTATCGCCCTGCCCGACGTGGCGGCGATCACCGACGGGTCGTCGCCCCGGCGGCACATCGTCACGATGCCGCTCGCCTCGGAGAGGCCGTACGCGGTGAGGACCGTCTCGACGCCCAGTTCCCCGCGCAGCCGCTCCACCAGCCGCAACGGCACGACCGCCGCGCCCGTCACCACCAGCCGCAGCGCGGAGAGGTCGTGCGCGGCACGGGAGGGGTGGTCGAGGAGGGACTGGAGGAGGGTCGGCGGGCCGGGGAGGACCGAGACCCGCTCCGCAGCGATGTTCGCCAGCGCCGTACCGACGTTGAAGACCGGCTGCGGGATCATCGTCGCGCCTCGCATCAGACAGGCCAGGACGCCGGCCTTGTAGCCGAAGGTGTGGAAGAAGGGGTTGACGATCAGATAGCGGTCGCCCGGGCGCAGGCCGGCCAGGCCGCCCCAGATGTCGTACGCCCGCAGGGACTGCGCGTGGGTGATCACCGCACCCTTGGGCCGGCCCGTCGTGCCGGAGGTGAAGATGATGTCCGAGGGCGCCGAGCCGGACACCGCCGACGCCCGCTCCCGCACCTCGGCCGCGCCGATGCCCTCCCCCTCTGCCAGGAAGTCCTTCCAGGTGCGGAAGTCCGGGGGCGCGTCCTCGGCCAGGACGACGACCTGCTCCGGCAGTTCGCCCGGCCCCGCCGCCCGGCGCAGCGACGCCACGTACGACGTCCCGAGGAACGTGCCCGTCACGAACAGCAGCCGCGTTCCGCTCCTGCGCAGCACGTCCAGCGCCTCGGCGCCCTTGAAGCGGGTGTTCAGCGGCACCAGCACCGCGCCCGCCGACACGGCGCCCAGTGCCGAGACGATCCAGTCGAGCGAGTTGGGGGCCCAGACGGCCACGCGGTCGCCGGGGCGGACGCCGCGGGCCATGCAGGCGGCCGCCGCCCGTTCGACCCGGGCGCCCAGGTCGGCGTACGAGACCCGGGTGCGGCCCTCGACCACGGCCTCGACGTCCGCGTAGCGCCCGGCCGCCCACCGGACCAGGCCCGGAACGCTCCCCCACTCCCCACCGCTCTCCAGATCTCCACGCACAACGGCCTCCCGACAGCAAGCTGACTGCCCGTCAGATTAGCTGTAGCCTGACGGACTGTCAGCAGTCTCGTGGGCACCAGGGAGGTGCGCGGACATGGCAGGCCTCAAGGACGCGACCGCGATCGTCGGCATCGGCCGGACCGCCTTCGCCAAGCACCTTCCGGAGGACGAACGGACCCTCGCCTGCCGAGCCGTCCTCGCCGCCCTCGACGACGCCGGGATCGCGCCGGGCGAGGTGGACGCGTTGGCCTCGTACACCATGGAGGAGACCGACGAGGTCGAACTGGCGAAGGCCGTAGGGTTCGGCGACCTCACCTACTTCGGCAAGGTCGGCTACGGCGGCGGGGGTTCGTGCGCGACCGTGGCGCATCTCGCCGCGGCGATAGCCACCGGTCAGGCGACCGTGGGCGTGGCCTGGCGGTCGCGGAAGCGCGGCAGCGGGCCCCGGCCGTGGACGAACACCACCGTCCAGCTGCCGACCCCCGGCCAGTGGACGCGGCCGTTCGGCCTGCTGCGTCCGGCGGACGAGATCGCCATGCTCACCCGGCGCTACCTGCACGAATACGGCGCCACCCGCGACCACCTCTTCAACGTGGCGCTCGCCTGCCGGAACCGCGCCAACCAGAACCCCGCCGCGATCATGTACGACCGCCCCCTGACCCGCGAGATGTACATGACCTCCCGCTGGATCAGCGAGCCGCTCTGTCTCTTCGACAACTGCCTGGAGACGGACGGGGCGCTGGCCTGCGTCGTCGTCTCCCGGGAGCGGGCCCGGGACTGCCGGCAACGCCCCGTGTACGTCCACTCCGCCGCGCAGGGCCTGCCCGCCCAGCACCACGGCATGGTCAACTACTGGAACGACGACCCGCTCACCGGGCCCGCCTGGAGTGCCGCCCGGCATCTGTGGAAGCACGCCGACCTCACTCCACAGGATGTGGACGTCGCGCAGATCTACGACGCGTTCACGGCCCTCGTCCCGCTGTCCCTGGAGGGCTACGGCTTCTGCGGGCGCGGCGAGGGCGGGGCGTTCACCGAGGGCGGCGCCCTGGAGATCGGCGGGCGGCTGCCGCTCAACACCTCCGGCGGTGGCCTGAGCGAGGCCTACGTCCATGGGTTCAACCTCGTCACCGAGGGCGTGCGGCAACTGCGCGGAACCAGCACCGCCCAGGTCCCCGGCGCCGCGACCTGCCTGGTCACCGCCGGTGAGGGAGTCCCCACGTCCGCACTGCTGCTGAGGAGCTGAGAGGCATGCTGAGTCCCGTCGTCGACCCCGAGGGCGCGCCCTTCTGGCGGTACGCCGCCCAGGGCGAGCTGCGCATCCAGGCCTGCGCCGACTGCGGTGAGCTGCGCTTCCCGCCCCGCCCCTGCTGCCCGCACTGCCAGTCCTTCGCGAGCGAGTGGCGCCGGATGTCGGGGCTCGGGCGCATCTGGTCGTACGTCGTCCCGCATCCGCCCCTGCTGCCCGACTACGCCGCGCAGGCGCCCTACAACGTGATCGTGGTCGAACTGGCCGAGGCGCCGCGGATACGGCTCGTCGGCAACCTCGTCAGCCGTGCCGGTGCCGCCCTCGACTCCGTGCCGCCGGATCGCGTCCGGATCGGCGCCAAGGTGCGGGTCGTCTTCACCGACGCCGGGATCCCGCAGTGGGTGTACGGATGAGCGGCCTGAAGGTCACCGCCGACAAGGACACCGGCGTCGCCGTCGTCACCCTCGACCGGCCCGCGCGCCTCAACGCCGTCGATCTCACCATGGCGAGCGAACTGGTCGCCGCCTGGCGGGCGTTCCGCTACGACGACACCGTGCGGGCCGTCGTCCTCACCGGTGCCGGGGAACGGGCCTTCTGCACCGGCATCGACCGGGACGCCTCGGTGCCGCAGCCGGGATCGCCGTACATGCAGGACGATCCGCTGCTCGGCGTCGGGCCGAAGGCGAACGACCTGTGGAAGCCGGTCGTCGTGGCCGTGCGCGGAATGGCCTGCGGCGGGGCCTTCTACCTGCTCGGGGAGGCCGAGTTCGTGGTCGCGGACGAGACGGCCACCTTCTTCGACCCGCACACCTCCTACGGGATGGTCAGCGCGTACGAGGCGATGCTGATGGCGCAGCGGATGCCGTACGGGGAGGCCGCCCGGACGGCTCTGATGGGCACGGCGGAGCGGCTCTCGGCGCGGCGGGCGTACGAGGTGGGTCTGGTGTCCGAACTGACGCCGCCGGGCGAGGCACTCGCGGCGGCCACCGCCTGCGCCACGGTGCTCGCCGGGTATCCCCCCGAGGCCGTCCAGGGGACGGTACGGGCGCTGTGGGCGGGCCGCGAGGCGGCCCTGGCGGCGGCGTTCGCGCAGGCGCCGGCGCTCATCGCGCTGGGGAATCTGCCGGCCGGGCGGCAGACGGAGCTGTTCGCCGCCCGCCGCCACGGTGGACATCGCGTCCGCTGAGGGTCCGTCGAGGGCGGCGCCCGTCAGTTCACCGTGGCGTGCGGCTCGGCCTCGCAGTGGTCGACCTTCGCCGCGACACCCGGACTGGACAGGTTCACCCGCACGTCCACCGTCTCGTTCGCGCCGACGAACTCGTCCCAGGTGCCCTGCTCGACCCGGTGGGACGCGGCGTCGAGGAAGTCGACCGTGACGGTGAAGTAGGCACCCCTGTCGTTGGGGTTGGTCACCGCGACGGTGGCGTACGAGTCCTGCTCGGTCGCGCAGCCGACGAGCTCGGCCGTCGCGTCCCGGAGCGTCTCGCCGGAGCCGGAGCCGTCGTCCGAGCCGGAGCCGGTGCCCGTGTCGTCGTAGGAGTCGTCGTAGCCGCCGCTGCCGGACGAACCGTCGTAGTCGTGGTCGTCGTCATCGTGGCCCGAGCCGGACCAGGTTCCTCCGCCGGACGTCGACGAGGAACTGTCGTGGTCCTGGCCGGAGCTGCTGCAGCCGCCCCCTCCTCCGCCCCCTGAGCCGGTGCCGCCGCTGTGCCGGCCCGTCGAGAAACCGGTCAGCGTCAGGACCACCAACGCCGCCACCGCCGTGAGCTTGAGCTTGCGCCCCCGAAGATCCATACCGGCACCCTACGGATCACCTGTCACGGTCATGTCACCACGCGGCGACCGTCGCGCACCCGGCCCGCCGCCGCGTCCCGTGGCGCCGTCAGGCGGTGCGGGCCGTGCCCGTGCCCTTCTCGGCGTCGAGGGCGTAGACACACCGGTCCTTGCTGCACGCGTACACGATCCCGTCCTTGACGACCGGGGAGCCGGTGATCTCGCCGCCGGTGGCGAGCTTCCAGCGCAGCCGGCCGTCGTCGGCCTTGAGCGTGTACAGGAGGTGGTCGTTGGCGCCGAAGTGGATGCGGCCCTCGGCGACCGAGGGCGAGCCCACGATGTCGCCGCCCGCCTGGAAGCGCCACTTGGGCGTGCCGGTGACCGCGTCCAGCGTGTAGAGGCCGGTGCCGCTGCCGACGTGGACGTGGCCGGCGGCGACCAGGACCGGCTCGACGGAGGTGCGGGCCTCGGTGGCGATGCGCCAGCGGTCGCGGCCGTCCGTGGCGTCCAGGGCGTACACCGTGCCCAGGTAGTCGGCGAGATAGATGCCGCCGCCGGTGACCGCGGGGCCGGGCGCGAAGGCCGGCGGGGAGAGGAAGACGGCCGGTGCCTCGAAGTGCCAGCGGACGTGCCCCGCCGCGATGTCCACGGCGAGGACACGGGTGCCGGCGGTGATGTACACGTAGCCGTCGGGGGCGGGCGCGACCCGGACCGGGACGCCGCCGCAGGAGGCCGCGTCGCCGATCGGGTACGACCAGCGCTCGTCGCCCGTGCGGGCGTCCAGGGCGCGCAGCCGGGCGTCCTGCCAGACGTAGACGGTGCCGTCGTGCAGCGCGGGGCCGGCCTCGGGGGACTCGAAGTCGCTCTGGCAGCCGGTGATCTCCCAGAGCTTGCGGCCGTTCACCGCCTCCCAGGCCTGGACGCCGCCGCCGCGGGTGCCGGTGACGACGGTGCCGCGCTCGGCTCTCAGGGAGTACACCCAGGCGTCCGTGGACAGCCGCCACAGATCCGTGCCCGCGCGGGCGTCCAGGGCGAACAGGGTGGGGCCGTCGGAGGCGTGGATCCGCCCCTCCGCGACCGCCATCGACCAGGCCACGTCCCTGGTCTTGAAGCGGCGCCGCCCGGTGGCCACGTCCAGGGCGTGCACCTCGAAGGAGGTGACGTAGACGAGGTCGTCGGCGACGGCCGGGGTGCCCCAGACGTCGTTGGACATCCGGAACCGCCAGGGCCGCCAGCCCCCCGGGCTCTCCGCGGGCGCGGGGGGCGGCGGCACCGGTACGGCGGGCTCCGCGCCGTTGACGCCGGGGCGCGGCTTGGCCCAGGAGGCGGCCAGGCCCGCCTCGGGCGGGGGCGCCTTGACGGCGGCGGCGCGGGCGTCGGCGACGCGCGGGCCGGGGCCGATGGACACGGC